>JADFCT010000125.1 GCA_017161665.1 Candidatus Sumerlaeota bacterium | reverse complement strand
GATCCGGAGTCCCAATCATAGGTCAGGCGGGCCAACGCCCAGGGCTGGGTGGCCATGATACCCTGGCTGGGCTGGAAGCGGACGAAGGACAATTGGTTGGCGCCGCCGCGAAAGACCAGGTCGATTTTATGCATGTATCGAATGGGATTGAATTCCAGCGGGTCTTCCCAATCGGCGTTGTCGAAGGCCGCGTCGGGCGGGCCCTGGGTTTCGCGTCGGGCGATGGCCTGGCGGCGCTGGGCCATGAGTTTCTCATATTCCTTGTTATACTCAAAGCGGGAGCGATAGAAGATGCTGCGCACGTCGCGGCTGAAGATGTCAACCAGGGCGCGGGCTGTTTGCAGAATTTCGCTCTGCGCCGCTCCCTCGCGATAGGCCTGCATCCCCGTGCGCAAGGAAACCAGCACGCCGCCCATGACCATGGAAATAATGACCATGGCCACGATGACCTCGACCAGCGTCACGCCGCGGTGGCGCGGTCTATATGTGAAGGGCGTTGCCATAAATTTCCTGTCCGCATATCGGATGACGGCTAATCCTCCTGGAGGTATAGCCCGTTGCGCAGTCGGGACTGAACACTGAACCGCTCGAACTGGGTGAGGGCCGAGTACACTTCAAAGGCCAAAATCGGTTCCCTGTCCCTGCCGTCCGTGTGGTAGATGCGCAGATTGACCATGGCCAGTTCGGCCAGGTCATTGTCCGCCTTGCTGACCCGTTCTCCCTCATAGGGGATTTCTTCGCTCCAGATGGATCGTTGCCAGGTGAAGCCGGGATAGGTGTCTCCGAAATCGCCTTCTTCGCGTCCCGACTCCGGGGGCATGATTTCATATTCGTCCAGCAGGCGTTGCGCCAATAGCATGGCCGTGATGGTGACATTATTTTCGCGAATGGCGCGGAAGCCGACCATGAATCCGGCCATGAGTGTGCCCAGGACTCCGGCGAGAATCGTCAGGCCGATGATGGCTTCCAACAGGAGGAAGGCCGCGCCCGGGCGGCGCCTTCGGCATAAGAGTGGGCGATAGGGATGGGGCATGATCAGTCCTCCACCTCCACGGTTTCCTGGATCAGGGCCCGCTGTCCCGGTAGAATCGGATCCTTGGGCTCCCCGTCCTCGATTGCCGTTCGGCCCGTGCTGCGGCTGAGTTTGATATGGATGGCCGGTCCCTTTTCCCCTTCGGCCACCACGATGATGACGGGCGAAACCGTGCCGTTGGGATAGAACTCCACGACCGCGCGGCCATCCTCGGCCACCTGCTCTTCCCAGATATAAATATCCTTGAAGACGATTCCTTCGGGCAAAGGCCGAAGGCGCTCCATCCGGCGGCCTTCGTCTGTTCGCCGATTCCGGCGCCGGCGTCGGGTTTCATCATCGTCGTTCATCAGGTCGAGTTGATAAGTCCCCGCGTCCATGTCGATGTAAACAGCCGTGGTGTGCTCTTCAAAGACCGCGTCGCTGCGGGCGAAACGAAACAGGGCGGCCAGGTCGTTCGCCGCCGTCTCCAGCCGGTTTTGCCGGGCCATTTCCCGCAGGGCCGGAATGGCGACAATCATCAGCGAGCCAAGGATCACAATGACGATGACCATTTCCAGCAGCGAGAACCCGCGGCGTCCGAAGACGGCGGGGGAATGGGCTGAGCGATGGAAATGGCTGGAGGGCATGGAATCCATTTCTTCCGACGAGCGACCTTAGCTGGTCACGTTCATGGTCAGGATGGGCAGGAGCGTGGCGATGACAATGAAACCCACGACGATCCCCATGGCGACAATGATGAGCGGTTCGATGAGTGAGGTCATGGCTTTGGTCAGCCGGTCCGCCTGGGCCTCATAAGAGGGCGCAATTTGAAGCAGCACATCCGGCAAGCGACCGGTCTCTTCCCCGATAGCGATCATATTGACAACCCCCCTGGGGAAGATGTCGTGTTTCTTCAGGGCCTCGGAGACACCGGCGCCCTGAGTGATATCGTTGGGGGTCTGGATGATGGCGTCGCGGATCAGGTCATTTGTGGCCACGTCCTTGACGATGTCGAGGGCATGGAGCATGGGGACGCCATTTTTGAGCATTTGCCCGAAGGTGCGCGCGAAGCGGCTGATCTCGCGTTTGAGTACGATCTGGCCGAAGACGGGCAGACGCAAAACACTTTTATGAATAAAACGGCGGCCTTCCTTGGATTTCATGAGACGCCAGAACATGAATCCAAACAAGACGAGTCCGGCGATGAGCAGCAGCCATTGTTTGGACAACAGATCGGAGATGAGCATCATCAACTGGGTCGGCGCCGGCAGCGCGCGGTCCGTTTGCTCGTAGATGGTCAGAATCTTGGGCATGACGAAAGTCATCAAGAAGATGACAGCCGCTGTGCCGACGAAGACCATGACCAGGGGATAGGCCAAGGCGGCCTTGATCTTGCCTTTGAGTTCCTCTTCGAGTTCGGCGAAGGTGGCCAGCTGTTCCAGGACATCAGGCAGAAAACCGCCTCGCTCGCCGGACGTAATGAGCGCGACGGATAGTTTGGTAAAAGTTTTGGGATGTTTGTTCAGAGCCTCTCCGAACGTGTCCCCGCCCTGGACGTCGGCGGCCACCTGGCTGATGAGTGTGCGCAGGGCGAGGGACGGGGTCTGGCTGGAGACGATTTGGAGGGCCTTGACCAGAGTGATGCCCGCGCTGATCAGGTCAGCCATTTGGCGATACAGTTCACAAATATCGTTGGATTTGATCCGCGAGCCGAACAGGCTGCCGCTTTCTTTTTCGGCCTGCGTTTTTTCGGCCTCAATCTTGAGCGGGAAGTATTGCATGGCCTGAAGGCGGGAGATGACCGCGTTGCGGTTCTCCACATCCATAGTCCCGGCGATGACCTCGCCCTTCATATCTTTGGCCTGATATTTGAAAATCGGCATGAGCGGTTTCCTGATCGTTTCAGTTGGGGTCGATTAATCGACGCCCATTTCGTCTTCCATGGTCACGCGGAGGACCTCGTCAATGGTGGTGACGCCTTCCTTGACCTTGTCCCATCCCAACCGGCGCAGGGGGCGCATCCCCTGGGAAACAGCGTATTTCTTGAGCACGCCGGCCGATTCACGCGCCACGACCATGCGGCGCAGGTCTTCATTCATGCCCACCAGTTCATAGATGGCCGTCCGACCGCGGTAGCCGGTGAAACGGCAGCGGTCGCAGCCTACGGCGCGTTGAAGATTCAGCGTGGACGGATCATCGCGTGTGACATTGACCTGAGCCAGAAGTTGCGGGGAGGGATGAAAGGCCTGATGGCATGTGCACAGGCTGCGGACCAGGCGCTGGGCCACAATGCCGTTGAGGGACGACGACACAAGAAAGGGTTCAATGTTCATGTCCAGCAGTCGCGTGACAGAGCCGCACGCATCGTTCGTGTGGATGGTGGAGAAGACCAGGTGGCCCGTCAAAGCGGCGCGGATGGAGATCTGGGCGGTTTCCTCGTCGCGAATCTCACCGACCATGATGATATCCGGGTCCTGTCGTAACAGCGTTCGGAGAATGTTGGCGAAGGTCAGGCCGATACTGGCGTGGACCTGAACCTGTGTGATGCCTTGCATCCGGTATTCGATCGGGTCTTCAACTGTGAAGATCTTGACATCGACTTTGTTGATTTCTTTAAGAGCCGCGTACAGGGTGGTGGACTTACCGCTACCGGTGGGTCCCGAGACGAGCATGATCCCGTGGGGACGAATAATCAGACTTCGGAGCAACTCCAGGTTTTCGGCGTCAAAACCCAGATTGTTCAGGTTGACGAGTTCCTCATCCCGGCTGAGGATACGAATGGCGATGGACTCGCCATAAGGGGTCGGGATGGTCGAGACGCGAAGGTCGAAATCATGATCCGCCTTGCGAACCTTGATCTTGCCGTCCTGCGGCAGGCGGCGCTCGGCGATGTTCATGTCCGCCATGATTTTGATACGGGAAATGATGGCCGACTGGAACTGCTTGATGGACGGCGGCACGGCGACCTCGGACAGGACACCGTCGATGCGGTAGCGGATGCGGAGGCTTTCTTCCAAGGGCTCGATATGAATGTCTGTGGCGCGTTCGGTGATGGATTCCGAAATGATCTGGTTCACGAACCGGACAATGGAGGCGTCTTCCACCATGGACTCATCGCCCACGTCGTCGATCGTTGATTCGATGGAGACGCCCTCGCCGCCATCCTCCTCGCGCGAATCGACCATTTTCTCCATGGTCTCGGCCCCGACCCCGTAGTACTTCTTAATGGCCTCATAGATTTCGGTGGCGGTGCTGACGACCGGCTCGATTTCCACTTTCAGGGCCAGGCGCAAATCTTCCAGCGTATGCATATCCATGGGATCGGCCATGGCGATTTTCAGAACGCCATTGCCTGCTTCCAGCGGGATGATCTGATAGCGTGTGACCAGTTTGGCTGGCGTGGAGGCCAGAACTTCCTTGGGGATATGCATTTCGCTGGGTTTGGCGAAAGGAAGCCCCAACATCTGGGAAATCGTGGTTTGGAGCTCGTCTTCATCGACCAGCGACAGCCGTGTGAGCACCTGGGGCAGGTGTTCGCCCGACGAATGGGCCTCACGCACCGCTGATTCGAGGTCTTCAGGGGCCAGAAACCCCCGATTGACCAGCAATTGACCGAGTCGTTGATCGTGACTGCCCGTCATAAAAAAGCCATCCTTCTCCTGGCGATAGTCCGCATCCCCATAATGAAGCAAATATCGAGCCATGCCATGATTTTCGAGGAAAGCCCGAAAATCATGGCGAAACGAAGGATAATCGGACGTTTGGTGTCTGTCCCCGTTCCTCCGAGAGGTCAGGGCCGGTGAAAGCGCGGACGGAAATCGAGAATATTCGGCCCTGACCGGTCGCTCCCGGCTTAGTTGGTGGGTGATTTCTCAAAAACACACAATAACGGGCGATGATCGGAGGCGATGGCTTCGTCGAGAACGCGTTGCTCTTTCAGGCTCCAAAGGCCCCGGGTGTCGGATTCTTTTCCCGAACGGACGAGGATATAGTCGATGGCGATGGTCGGTTCGTCGGCGGGAAAAGTGGGCGGATTGTCACCCACGCCCGTCCACGCCTGCCCGATTCGCCGCATGGTTTGGCTGTCGGGTTGGGCATTGAGGTCGCCGGCGAGAAAGACAACGTCGCTGGCGTAATCACTGTTTGGCCCAAAGGCTTTCACAATCTCGGCTGCCTGCGCCAATCGGTCGGTTTCATCGCGTGTGTGGTCCAGATGCGTTGACAGAAACCAGATGGCGTTGGCTTTCTTATCCGACACCTGCAAAGGAACGGCCATTACGGTCCGGGGTTCGTGACCGGGGGAACACGGCAAGGCGAGGCGGACTGGATCGCCGGCAAGGGGAAGGCGCGTCAAGACGGCATCGCCGTATTGGCCGCCGTCGTAGTCCATGGCCGCCGAAAAGTAGGCTCTCATCCCGGTCAGGCGGGCCAGCTCGGTGGCCTGATCGACGCCCCCCGATCGCCCCGTTCGGCAATCGACCTCTTGAAGCGCCACGGCGTCGGGATCGACCGAACGGATCACGGCGGCCAGACGGGGAAGGTCCATTCGTCCGTCCGTTCCCTCGCCATGATGGATATTGTAGGTCATCAGCCGCAGGGTTGGGGCGGATGGCGCCGCGCACCCCATGGCCAGCAGGGCGGCGAGTGGCCACGCGGCGGATCGAAGAATGGATTTGAGCAGAAATCGGATGGTCATGATCGTGTCTCCTTGTGTGTGGCCTCTAACAAGAACCCGCCCGCGGACAAGCCGCGGGCGGGAAGGAAAAGTAAATCAACCGAACCGCGTCTCGGATCAGTTCGCCTTCACATCATAGCAGCGGAGTTGGGTGTTGTCGCGCAGGAAGAGTTTCCCATTGGAAACGACCGGCTGGGCCCACACCTGCGATTTCCGGTCTTCCAAGGGCTGGAATTCGGAGATCTTTTTGAAGCCTTCCGGCGAGATTTCGGCCAGAGCCAGATTGCCTTTGTCACCCAGGGCATAGCACAGGTCGTCGGCGATCATGTAAGTGCCTTCGGTCCCGAAGCCCTTCTCGCCCCATTTCAGATCACCATTTGCCGGATCAACGCAGCGGAACTCCCGGCGCTTGTTGGCGTTGCCGTACAGGTAGCCTTTATAGTACAGCAGGGCGCCGTGTTTGCTTTCCAGGTTGTCGTTCTTCCAGATCGGCTGGGCCTTGTCATTTTCGATCTTCAGCATGGCGCTGCCCACGCCGTAACCGGATGAGATAAAGACCCGATTGTTGTCGAAGATGATCGGCTTGGTGGCGTGGATGTCGTAACTCGTTTTCCACGGGAAGTGCCAGTACTGTTTGCCGTCTGTGGGCGACACGCCGATGGGGCCTTCGCCGGTGAAGAAGACGACCTGTGTTTTGCCATCGATTTCGCCGATTTCGGGAGAGGCATATCCGCCCAGATAATCATGGGCTTTCCAGATGGTTTCGCCGTTTTTCTTGTTCAGGGCCACGACGGAGGCGCCGTCGGCCTCGCCGGCGTCCACATAAAGAACATCGCCGACGACGAGGGGGGACATGGCGCAACCCCACGTCAGATTTTTGCCCTTGAATTTGTCGAGCACGTTGAAGCCCCAGACCTTTGAGCCGTCCTTCACGGATAGACAGACCAGTTCGCCGTTGGCGTCGAAGGCGTAGAGGACATCGCCGTCAATGGTCGGTGTATCCCGCGGGCCTGGCCAGTTGCGCTGCGCGGTATAGGCGGGGCCGGTTTTGGTTTCCCAGACCAGGGCGCCGTCGGCGACGTTGCGGCAGGTGACGTATTGCCCGTTGTCGTCCTGATACATCGTATAAAGGCGGTCGCCCACTACGGAGATGCTCGAATACCCCAGGCCCAATTGCTTGGTCCAGAGTTCCTTGGGGCCATTGGCCGGCCATTCTTTCAGCAGACCTGTTTCCCGACTGATACTGTCGCGATTCGGCCCCAGGAAACAGGGCCAGTCGTCAGCTCCCGCCGGCATGATCGCTCCCAGGAGCCCGATAAGGGCCAACACGGTGAATCCGAAATTAATTGAACGCATTCTTTGATCCTTTCTACGTTGAACGTGATGGCGATATTTAGGAGACTGACGGCGTTCAAGTCAAGGAGAACAGGAGATTTAATAAAATGCGAACCATTCGATACCTGATGGCTATGATTGCTTTTATTGTTTTCGGTGGCGCCGGTTCCCGGAGCGCCGAGGCGCCCAATCCCCAGACGCTCGGGCGGGACTGGCTTTATCATCGCGGTGACACTGCGCGGACGGGTGTGGCCCGCTCGCCCATGCCGGAAAACATCAAACGCCTCTGGCGTGTTCAGGTGGAGGGCGATGTGGAAGCCCCCGTGGCCGTGGCCGATGGCATGGTGTATGTGGGAACCACGAAGGACCGGGTTTATGCCTTGAATCTGGAAACTGGCGCCGAAGTCTGGACCACTTCGGTGGCCAGTGTGGTCCTGGCCGCCCCCTGCGTGGATGAAGAGCGGCTGTATATCGTCGACCGATACGGTGTGATGACGTGCATGAACCGAATGAACGGACAAACCCTCTGGACGTATGACTCAGAAGAACAGTCCGAGTCGTCCCCCGCCATCGTGGGCGATAAGATCCTGTTCGGCACCCGCGGGATGATGCTGCATTGCCTGGACAAAAAGACCGGTCAGAAAATCTGGGCCTTTGAAACGGAAGGGCCTGTTTTCTGTTCGCCCACCTATTATAAGGGCCGCGTTTATATTGCCGGCTGCGATGAGATCCTGCGAGCGGTGGATGTGGAAACGGGCAAGCAAGTCTGGCAGGCGGAAATGGGGGGATACTCGGCCGCCTCGGCGGCGGCTTTTGATGACAAGATCTATGTGGGACATTATGGCGGAAAGGTGATGGCCTTTACGGCGGGCAAGGGGGAGAAAATCTGGGAGTTTTCCCCCACGGAGGAGTATCCCGATCCCTTTCACGCTTCCTGCGCTGTGACAACAGAAACAGTGGTCGCCGCCGGTCAGGACAATTTCGTGTACGGGCTGGATCGCGCCAAAGGGACGAAACTCTGGAGCTTCGAGACAAAGAATGAAATTGACGCTTCCCCCGTCGTGGTCGGTTCACGGGTCTATGTGGGATCGAAGGATGGCCGCCTCTATGGCCTCAATATGAAAACGGGCCAGCGCGAGTGGGTGTATGTGGGCGGCGCCGACTTTGTGGCCTCGCCCGCCGTGGCCGCCGGCCGGCTGGTGGTGGGCGATACGGCCGGCGTTGTTTACTGTTTTGGCGCGAGTCAATCCCCCTGATGGTCAGCGATTGATGCGATCAATCTACGCCTCTTCGACGTCCTCTTCTTCCGAGAAGAGGGCCTCGATGAATTCATGGGGATTGAAGGGACGCAAGTCGTCGGCCCCTTCCCCGACGCCGATCATCAGGACGGGGGTTGCGAATCGATCACGCAATCCAATCAACACGCCGCCCTTGGCCGTGCCGTCGAGTTTCGTCATGATCATTCCCGTGACGCCGCTCTTTTCGCCGAAAATCTTGGCCTGGTTCAGGGCGTTTTGTCCGGTGGTGGCGTCGAGGACCAGAATGGTTTCATGGGGCGCGTCGGGCATGGTCTTTTTGATGACCCGGACGATCTTTTCCAGTTCATCCATGAGATGTCGCTTGGTGTGGAGCCGGCCGGCCGTGTCGATGAGGACCACATCCGTGCCGTTGGTCTGCGCCTCTTCCAGGGCGCGATAACAGACGGCTGCCGCGTCGGCGTTCATTTCACTTTTGACGACCTGGGCGCCCGTGCGTTCGCCCCAGATGCACAACTGCTCGATGGCGGCGGCGCGGAACGTGTCGCCGGCCACCAGCATGACCTTCTTGCCCTCAGCCACCAACTTCTGGGCGATCTTGCCGATGGTGGTGGTTTTGCCGGACCCGTTGACGCCCACCATGATCACCACAAAAGGCTTTGTGTCCGCCGGGACTTCAAAAAGGCGCTCGTTTTTCAGCAGAATGCCTTCAATGGATTGCTTCAGGCGAGTGAGAATCAACTCCGGCGCGTCGGCGGAACTGGACTCCAGCCGTAAATCCTCGATGATCTTCAGGGTTGTTTCCATGCCCACGTCGGACTGAATCAGAATTTCCTCGATTTCTTCCAACAGTTCGTCATCGATTTTGGCTTTGAGGCGAATGGCCTTGCGAACCCGTTTGACGAGGCTCTTGCGTGTTTTGACCAGACCGGAGACGATACGCTTGAAAAAGCCCTGCTCCTCCTGGGGTTCATCAGCGGCTTCCGCCTTGGCCTTGCTCCGGAAAAACATGGATGTATCCTTCTCAATAAAATGCGCGGTAAGCGAGGAGTCTGCGCCCGGCCGCCGTCCGGTTTCAACGAACTTTTTCGGACGGTTCTTCCAGGGCGGCAAAGGAGAATCCCCGCAATTGCCGCAGGAGTCGGTCCCGTTCCCGCTCGTTGTCGCCCGTCGCGCTCAGTTCCCGCGTCAATCGTTCCACTTCCTCATATTCCGCATCCGAAATGGGAGGAACGGGCAGGGACCGCAGTTCGTCCTGGGTGACCTGGGGCATGAGTTTTTTGTAGGCGGTAATGGTCGCTTC
>JADFCT010000124.1 GCA_017161665.1 Candidatus Sumerlaeota bacterium | reverse complement strand
ATCGGTTTTTGCATCGTCTTCAGAAGATCGCCCGTCTGGTCAAATCCGACCGGGTCAATCAATATGAATTGACGCGGGACAAGATCGTGACCGCGGCCCATGAACAGGAGACGCCGGAATCGATTCTGGCCTTCGTGAGCGACCATTGCGCCCACACACCACCGAAGAATGTGATGGACGAAATTGAATTATGGCTCCAACGTTCTGAACTGGTGCGCTTGTACGCAAAGGCGACCGTAATTGAATGCGAAACCGAGGAAGAGCGCGAGGCGATCTTTGAACATACCGAGGGAATGAACGCGGCGCGATTCGGAAACCGTTCGATCATCATCGGCGGCGGCGGTCTCGGACCGGAAGGAAGGGAAAAACTGAAACTCAACGTCCGGGCTATGGCGCGAATCGACTACTGCGTCCCCGCGACTCCTTCCGTGGAACTGACCGGACAGGCCCCCGCGCTGACCTTGGAACGCAAAGCTGAAAGTCACGATCTGCTGGCCGAACCGATCATCCGGCGTTTTGCCGAACCCATCAAAAACAAGCCGGGGATCTATCGTCTGACGCGGGAAAGCCTCCTGCGCGCTCGCGACGAGGGATTGGACTGGGAAGACGTGACGCGCTGGCTGAGTCCCCGTCTGGACAAGGCCGCCCGCGAAGGGGTCTGGGAAGCCACAATCCGCGGATGGCTGGGAGAGATGTCCGCCGTGGGGAAAACCGAATTGATCGCCGTCACAGCCGACTCGATCGCCGAAGCCCACATCATCAAAAAGATCCCAACCATTGCCGAGCACCATATCGCCACCGTGGGACGGACGATACTGCTCGACGCGAAAATCGGCAAAAAACTGGAGAGCATTCTGGAGAAAACGGGCATCCCGATGGACACCAAAATCCCCTGTGGGGTGAGTACCCCGTCGGCCGGTCTCGCGCCAAGCGCGCCGGGACTGGTCAAGACATCCAAACAGACATTCCAGGGGGAAACGTCCATTGACGGATTGAGAGCGCGCATGGAGGAGGTGGCCGGTTGCGCTTTTTATACACTGGAACATACGATGCGCTCTTTGGAACAAATCAGTCGAACACTGGCCGAACACCCGGCATGGCTGCAGAATGTCCATGCCGAATTCGATGAAATGATGCTATGCCTGAGTCAAAGTCTGGCGCAAAGCGCGTATATCGATCAGCCAAGAGATGAGAGCGATGTGCTGGAACAGATCAAGCGGTATCAGCGACAGCGAAAGCGCCTTACCCGAGGACGCAAAAAGGAATCGACCATCTCCATCGATTGGGAAGACGATGAAGATGACAATGAGGATCCCATCCGCATTGACATGGGTGAAATCGGAGCCCTTGTTGAGGAACGGTTTTCCGGCAAGCGACGCGAGAAAAATCTTTTCAAAAACCCCTCACTTCCAGAAGCGGAGGAAGCGCTGCGACGGGCTATGAAGGAAAAGGCCTGGATTGTGATTGACCACACAACGAGTATGATTGACATGGGTTCGGTCTTTGGAATCGTCGAGGACGTCACCAACGAACCGGGACAGCCCTCCCAGGTAAAAATCAGACAGCGAAACGGCGAATCCCGAATCTTAAAACTCGCCAAAATTGACAGCATTGAATGGTGAGAGTCCCAGACATTTTTCTGCTCACATCAACACAACCAAGGCCCTGATTATGAAACGGCGAATCCTCTCCATTTTGTTGTGGGCTTGCATCATCGCCCACCCATTCCAGACAAGCCAGGCGAGTGAGGTGATCAACCTCTCGGCCACCGAGGCGCGCGACAGGCTTATGAACGATCCATCCATGCTGGCCTTGGATGTGCGCGAGCCCTATGAGTTCAGCAGCGGCCACATCGACGGCGCCATCAACATGCCATGGCGAAGCGGGTACCTGGCGTCTCATCAATAACCTGGACGCCATCCCGCTGTTCTTTTTTCTTCTGGAGCAGACGCCGATACTGATTTGAGGCGGGACGCAAAACGCGCCTAACAAATATTCCGAATCCGATCCTGGTATTCACGGGTCACCTTGTCGATGTTGATCAGGTGATCAACGCGGAACTTCCCCTTGACCAGAATCGGCTGAAGCAGGCAAAGGGCCAGAACGGGCCAGAGCGCGTCGGTTTGGAACCAGACGATCAGCAGGGCGCAGACGCCGGCCATTACCAGGCAACCCAGCCAGACGCGGATCGACAACCAGGCCAGCCCGCCCCAGCGCCCTTCGAGCCAAATCATGGCGCCGTTGATTTCGCTCAATGTGACCGCGAACCGTTTGTCGCCCCGCGGCGCCAGAGCCCGCCAAGCCAGTCCAAATCCAAACAGCGCGCACATGGCGCCCGCCACCAGAATCTGGATCCGAGGCGCATCGGGCCGCCCCCCGTGGATCAGCAGAGACATCCCACAAGCCGTCACCGACGCCGAGGCGATCCGCAAATGGGCGAAGCGGCTCGCGAAAACCACCCCCGCCGGCAAGAGCAACGGATTGAAAAAGGGAATCATGTAAAGGTCACTCATCACTCCCCGCCGTTTCAGTTCAAGGGCGGCCGTTGGCAGACTAAAAGCGAAGAGTTGATAGTAAATCATCCAGACAGGCATGATGAACAGATACGGTTCGTCGGGCCAGGCGAGATGCCAGGAAAGCGCGCCGACAACCGAACCGGCCAGAACGGGGAGGAGCCAGTGTCGACCCGAAAAGAATCGCACGGCTCTGTGGCGCTGACCTCTGTATGTACGGGAGCAAAGCCGATAGACGGGATTGCGTTGAATCGCCCGTCCAGACATTTCCACATACAGTTCATCGCCGTCCACGGATCGGCGCAGACGAATCGATTCAGAGTGGGGCGGCTGATCCCGAACACAGCGAAAAGTCATTTTGTTTTTAAGCATAGGGGGGCAAGACATCCGGTAGTCAAAAGAGTTCATCAAAGATAAAACAGGGGGTATAAACAAATGCTTGAGAGTAAATCAATCAGGACTTACGGTATTTCATAACGGTCTCTCGAATGGCTTTGGCCAGGTCCCGGCCCACCAGCGGCTTGGCCATGACATGATCCACATGGGAAAGATCCAGGTTGGGATCCTTCAGTTTTTGTGAATAGCCCGAGCACAGAATAGTGGGCATGTGCGGTCGCAGCGCTTTGACGCGCTCCAGCAAATCCAACCCGTCGAGATTCGGCATGGTCAAGTCGGTGATGACAATATCGTACTGATCGGGGGCCGCTTGAAACAGATTGAACGCTTGCATTCCATCCTCGGCGGTGGTCACGTGATAGCCGAGACGTTCCAGCGTGCGCTGCACAATAGTCACAATCATCGGCTCGTCATCGACAAATAACACCTGCTCTCGACCAGTGGCGACCTCAGGGCTTTGGGCCGCTTCGGTGGTTTCATCCGGCTCTGATTCACAAATGGGCAGGAATACCGTGAACGTGGTTCCATGGCCCGGTTGACTTTCCACGGCAATGTCGCCATTGTGCGACTTCACGATACTGTGGACAGTGGCCAGCCCCATTCCGCTGCTTTGATCACTATCGCGAGTCGAATAGTAGGGCTCAAAAATCCGATCCAGTGTTTTTTCATCCATTCCGATGCCCGAATCGCGAATTCGAAGGCAGACATAGTCGCCTTTCGACAAATCCAGAAACACCGACGCCTCCTGTTCGCTCAGATGCTGCTGGAACAATTCGATTTGAAGTTCAAAATCCAACAGCGAGCGGTCAGAGGTGGTCTCTTTTTTCTGCATGGATTGATAGGCGTTTGTGCAGATATTGATGATCACCTGGGAGATCTGATTGGAATCCGCGCAAACGGTCCCACATTCCGTATCAATCCGGGCGCGTAAGGGAATGGTGGACGGGATCGTGCTGCGGAGCAAGGTAATGGCTTCTCGAACCACGGGTTGTAGATGAATCGGCCGGCGGTCCACATCCGTTTGACGGCTGAATGAAAGAATTTGCGAAACCAGCTGTTGGGCGCGGCGGGAGGCGTCCAGCACAGCGGCCAGATTATCGCGCAATTCTTCGTTGTCCTGACAATCCTCGTAAGCGAGTTCAGCGTAACCCAGAATGGCGCTCAAGATATTGTTGAAGTCGTGCGAAATTCCGCCGGCCAGCGCCCCGACGGCTTCCATTTTTTGGGATTGCCGAAGCTGGGCCTCCAGCCGGAGGCGATCCTTCTCAAAGCGTTCCGAATCGAGTTTTGATTTCAGAATCGGCGCGACTTGAGCGGCAATATGCTCCATCAGGCTGATATCAAGATCCGAAAAGGCGGCCGGTTTGCCGTCCACGGCAATGGCCCCAATCAATTCCTGATTATAGGTGATCGGCGTGATCAAGGCCTTTGTCAGTTGGGTCAGGGGAGCGGGAGAATCCGGCGACACATCGCCGGTAACCGTTTCGCGGTTGATAAGCGCGCGCGCCCAGAGCCCCTTCCAGAAGCCGTAGCGCAAGACGCCTCTCTCTTCGGCATAGCCGCTGGGGAATTCCCGATCGCGGACAAGCCATACAAAAGATAAATCGCCACGCGCGTCCACCACGCCAAACAGGCCCTGGCAGCATTCAATGGCCCGAAATACCACCTGAAGGACATCGGCATAAATCGTGTCCTTTGAAGAGGTTAGAAAGGCCCGCGCCACGCCGTTCGAAGCGATCAGTTCCAGGCGTGAGCGCTTCAAAACTTCTTCGGCCAGTTTCCGCTCCGTGATGTCTTCAGCAATTTCGACCCCGCCCTTGAATTGCCCCCGGTCCCCCAGCAAGGGACAGACCTGCAACCGAAAGGGAGTGCGGGGACGGTCCGGTAAATCGACGACCACTTCGATTTCGGCGACGGCGCCAGTCTTTAATTCCTCAATATAAGGAAAGCGTTCAATCGACAAATCCCGTTGCCGCGTCAGGGGCGATGATGTGTTCCCGTCCGGGCTCCCAAAAAACGCGCGCCACCGTGAATTGGTCATCTGGACCTGTAAATTCGAGTCCAGAAGCGCAATGCCCAAGTTGATGTTTTCAACCAGACTGCGATACCGTTCCTCGCTGTCGCGAATAATGCGCCGCCCATAATCCAGAATAAAAATATAGGGCGTGAAAAAGTAGAACACGGGCACGAGAACTTCGGGGTAGTCCTCCAGGGGAACGAGAAAATCAATCCCCTTTGTCCACTCCAGAATATTGGAAAAATTTCTGAACAGGGAAAGGGCGGTGAGGAAAAGCAACATGGACAAAACGTCCGGACCAAAAGGCGAGCGGCGAGAGACATGCAGACGGATCAGTAGCAGGCCCGCCCCCACACAGGCGATAAAAGCGATGATGTCATAATAACTGGCCATCGTCAGCGCTCCTTTTTCATGGAGTGCAGATAAACGACCGTAACCCAGGTAAAAAATAAAAGGGAAGAGAGCATATAAAACACGTGCTCCAAGTAGTTCAGCGATTCCGGCCACACAAATCCCTCCGCCACCGTAAACAGCCAGGCAACGACCAATGTGGCATACGAGGCGAGGTAAAGGACGGGCTGCGGGAATGTCCGAATCTGTCGACGATTCGCGAAAAAGAACAACACCATGCAGATCCCCAGAATCAGTGTTACGATTTCATTGCTTTGGGCGTCCATGAAGCGTTCCTCACATCCTTTTCAATCAGGCCGTTCCGTCGATAAAATAAATGCGCAATCAAATAAAGCATAAGGCAGTTTACATCGGTATCCTCAAAAGTCAATAAAAGGATGGCGCTTCGGGGAAGGCGCAACGGCGGGCGCCTCACATTTTGCCTTGCTTCAGGCGTTCCATCGGGCCCATAATTATCGTTAAGCAATGATATGAAGCGCCACAGGCCCACACGTCCACGGCGACACCTTTGCTCACTTCGGTAAAAATGCGCTCGGAGGTTTTCGGAATATGTACGATTGGTTCAAGGAACTGGACCCCATCCTTCAGGCTCTGCTGGCCACCCTGTTCACGTGGTTTCTTACGGCCGCGGGCGCCGCTCTGGTTTTTATGAAGAAAGAATTGGGACGCAACACGCTGGACGCCATGCTGGGAATGGCCTCCGGCGTCATGATTGCCGCCAGCTTCTGGTCCCTCTTGGCGCCCGGCATTGAAATGGCCGAAGCCACCTCAAATCTGCCGGCCTGGCTGGTTGTGGTGATCGGCTTCCTGGCTGGGGGCGGGGCTCTCTGGCTCATTGACAAGATTCTCCCCCACCTCCATCCTTCCATGAGCAAGGCCGAGGGAATCCAGACGTCATGGAAGCGAACCACCCTGCTGGTTCTGGCCATTACGCTCCACAACATCCCGGAGGGACTGGCGGTGGGGGTCGCTTTCGGCGCAGCCGCCGTCAGCATGGGCGTCGATGGCGGAACGACGTCACTGGCCGCCGCGATGGCTCTGGCCCTGGGCATTGGAATTCAAAATTTTCCGGAGGGAACGGCGGTTTCCATGCCCATGCGGCGGGAAGGCTTCTCCCGCAAAAAGGCTTTTTTCTATGGACAAATGTCGGGAATGGTTGAGCCAATCGCCGGTGTGGCCGGCGCGACCCTCGTGATAATCGCCACCCCGATTCTCCCGTATGCCTTGGCTTTCGCCGCAGGCGCCATGATCTACGTGGTGGTCGAAGAATTGATCCCGGCCGCGAAAAGATCGGAGACCCCCACCGACGCCCCCACAGTGGGCGCCATGATTGGATTCGCCATCATGATGGCCTTGGATGTGGGGTTGGGGTAAGTTTTCTTTCTGCAAACAGGAGAGCGATATGAACGCGACGACAGACAGACGATCTTTTCTCAAAGCCCTGGGGGGAGGCCTGACCCTCGGCTTGACGAACCCATTCGCCGCCGGCGACAGCGGAGCTGCTAAAGCGTCCCGCCATCCCAATGTGGTTTTTGTCTTCGCCGATCAGTGGCGCGCCCAGGCCACCGGTTACATGGGCGACCCCAACGCAAAGACCCCCCATCTGGACCGATTGGCTGGCGACAGCGTCAACTTTGTCAACGCCGTGTCCACCTGCCCCGTCTGCACGCCCTACCGGGCCAGTCTGATTACCGGCCAGTATGCCGACCGCCACGGGGCATTTCTCAACGACGTCTGCCTGAGCGACACCGCCGTTTCCATCGCCCAAGCCTACCGGCACGGAGGCTATCAAACCGCGTATATCGGCAAATGGCACCTGGATGGGCACGGACGCAGCGCCTACATCCCCCAGGAACGCCGTCAGGGATTTGAGTATTGGAAAGTCTTGGAATGTACTCACAATTACAACAAATCATACTACTTCGACGACAGTCCGGAGAAGAAACTCTGGCCCGGATACGATGCGGCATGTCAGACACAGGACGCCTGCGCCTATATCCGTCGTCACACTGGCCCCCATCCCTTTGCGCTATTTCTGTCCTGGGGCCCGCCCCATAACCCCTATCAAACGGCCCCGGCCCGCCATCGAGCCCTTTTCGATCCCGCGACACTGGTTCTCCCCGACAACGTCCCAAAGGAAAAGGAGGCCGAAGCGCGCCGGGATCTCGCCGGATACTATGCCCACTGTCACGCCTTGGATGAGTCGATCGGCCAATTGTTGAAGACATTGGACGAAACGGGCCTGAGCCGGAATACACTGTTTGTCTTCACATCCGATCACGGAGACATGCTCTATTCCCAAGGGGAAATCCGAAAACAGAAACCATTCGATGAATCCATTCGCGTGCCCTTTCTGATGCGCTGTCCGGGCGCCGCTCCCGGGAGTGGCCGTACAATCACGGCCCCCATCGGCACCCCCGACATCATGCCCACCCTCCTGGGACTGTGTGGTCTGACACCCCCGGATTCGGCTCAGGGCGCCGACTGGTCCAAAGTCGTACGCGGCATGGCGCCGCCGCCAGCCGAAGAAGCCTTGATCGCTTGTTATACGCCCTTTGGCGAATGGACTCGCGCCCGCGGCGGGAGGGAATTCCGGGGGATTCGAACCGAGCGCTACACCTATGTTCGGACACTGGACAGCCCCTGGCTCCTGTACGACAATGAAAAGGACCCCAGTCAGAAACACAATCGAATCGATGATCCGGCCTATGCCGAACGGGCCCTGGAACTGGACGAACGCCTCAAGGCCCGCCTCAAGAGCGTCGGTGACCGCTTCCTGAAGGGCGAGGAATACATCCAACAATGGGGCTACACGGTCGATCAGTCAGGAACGGTTCCCTACACGGCCTGACGCCATCACTTGGGAATGCTGCATGGCTTTAGCCCGGGCTTGGCGCCGCCCTTCGAAGTGCTCCATGACTTTGTCGATGGGCCAATCATTGATAATGTTGAGAGGTGGCGCGTCCATTTCCCGCAAGAAACGTCGCATCGCCTGGTCCTCGCCCAATTCGATCCAGGTATGCGAATCACTGTTGAGAGCGAAAAGACACCCGACCTTCGCCCCCAGATCAACAAGACGTCGAGTTCGGTTCGGATCGGCTTTGCCCAGGACCACGCCGGAATTGTTGAGCTCAATCGCGGTTCCCTGTTCCGCCGCGGCTTGGACCAGCCTTTCCGGATCAATGGGATACATGTGCTGATCGGGATGACTGATAATGTCCACTGGCATAGGCCCCTCAATGGCGGCGACGACGGCCTGGGTGTTACGCTCCAGGTCACTGCTCGGAAAAGGGGTTGGGTGCAATCCAGCCAGGATCACATCGACCTTATCGCCCAGTTTTCCAGGCAGATCAATCGTCCCCTTCAAATCCAGGATATTGGTTTCCATTCCCTTGAGGACGACCATTCCCTCGAAGGCGCGAGGAAAGCGTCGGACGTCAAAAAAGGTGTGCCGAACGGTTCCATTACAGGCGGGTCCGTGGTCGGTCAGAGCGATGAGACCGATTCCCTTGTCGCGACACAGCCGCATGACTTCCAGAGGCGTATGATGAGCGCACAAACTGTTCGTTGTATGAATATGAAGATCAACATTCAGCATTTTGCGGTCTCCATGAAAAAATCGCATCCCAGTAAAAACGGGGCGTGACTGTGCGGCAAGCCCTCCGGCCGCTTCAAGCCCTAAGGCTCTCGGGGAACATTAATTCCGGAAAGGATGTGCACTGGAATGGATTCAGCGACCGGTGATCCTGGCGCCCATTGGCCGAAATTTATTTTTGATGAATCCCGAACGCATTGAAATGTTGGGAACGATAGGGTGGCGTCCATTCCGTGTGTCAAATCGGGTCGAACGCGCCCTTCGCCAATACACCATTGAAGGGGACAACACCCTGCCCGGTGGGGAATCGGTCCATTTATTTCTCCGATTGTGCGGCGATCCCGCGTACCATCCCTGACAGAATCAAACGATGTGGGACAAAGAGAGCCTTCCAGAGCAAGATCCCCGTCAGTCCCACTGGATCGTAGATTATGGTTTGGCGAATTGAGGACGCGGATTCATTTCCAGTGACTTCATACTCCAGCCAGGCGCGCCCAGGCAGTCGCATTTCCACCATCAGGCGCAGATACCTGGGACGCTCTATCGCTTCCACGCGCCAGCAATCCACCACATCACCCACGCGCAGATGATGGGGATCCCGTCGCCCGCGACGCATCCCCACGCCCCCCGCGATCAAATCCAGGAAGCCCCGCAGCTTCCAGATCGAATT
>JADFCT010000123.1 GCA_017161665.1 Candidatus Sumerlaeota bacterium | reverse complement strand
TGCTGGGTCGAACGTTTATGAATCACCATGAAGATCCCTATGTCTGGGCCGAGGCGTTGGTGGAGGATATCCGGCGCGAGACACCCATTATCTTTGTGGATTTCCACGCCGAAGCCACGTCGGAAAAACTGGCGATGTTTCGTATTCTGGACGGTCTGGTCACCGCGGTTATCGGGACGCACACCCACGTTCAAACGGCGGACGAACAGGTATCGGCCGCAGGCACGGCCTATCTGACGGATGTGGGGATGACGGGGCCCCATGACTCCATTCTGGGAGTGAAAACGGAGCTGATCTTACGGCAACTGCGCACCGGCCTGCCGGTGCGACATGAACTGGCCACGGGAGATGTCCGGTTATCGGCGGTGGCCATTGATGTGGACCCGGAAACAGGCCGCGCCACTGGAATCGAACGGATTTCCGTGGCCATGGATGGATAAACCCCAGGCAAGGACGGGAAAAAATCACTCCTGATTTTTCGGAGCGCCGATAAATTGCCTGAGTTCACGGGCGTCATCCAGAATCTCTTCCAATCTCGCCGCGTCGCAATCGAACAATGCGCTTTGAAAATTGCCCAAAGTCACGGCGAAACGGTTGAGGGCCTTTATGACTTCGGTCCGGTTTTCCATAAATATGTCGCGCCACATATCCGTTGAACCGGCAGCAATGCGAGTCGTATCCAGTAGTCCGGGACCTGCCAGGTCCCGAATCATTTCACGGGGGATCCCCTCTGATTTCAAGGAATCAATCAGCGCCACGGCCAGGGCATGGGGGAGATGACTGAGCGCCGCCACCATTCGATCATGCTGCTGCGGATCCATAATCGTCACGGCGCATCCCAAGGCTTCCCAGAATTTCTGTAACCGTCCCACCGCCTCGCAGTCAGTCAGATCCTCTTCCGGCGTCACATAGCAAGCAGCCTCTTCATAAAGATCCGCACGGGCGTTGACCACGCCGGTCTGTTCACTTCCGGCCATGGGATGGGAACCGATGAAGACAGCGGACGCATCCTTAAAAGCGGTTCGAGCCGCTTCTGCGATGGAGGCTTTGGAACTGCCCACATCCGTAACGAGCGCGCCGGAAGGCGCGGCTCGAGCGACCACGGGCAGGACATTGAGGATCGTTTGCACCGGAGCGCACAGGATGATCAGGTCGCTTTGTCCATAGGCTTCAGCCGGATCAAGGGTGAACCGATCAATCGCGCCCAGCGACACGGCCTCTGTCAGCCGTTCCGCATTCCGCCCCACCCCGATAACTTCCCGGACCAGTCCCCGTTGTTTGCAGATCAGCCCCAGTGAACCGCCCAGCAGGCCCACGCCAAAAACCGCAAGTCGTTCAAACATAGCGTCCCAAACAGAAGAAATACCACGGGCTGTCCCCCCACGTCCCCGCAGGGAGGGGATTCCAGCGCGTGGGGGACTCTTGTATACGCTTCAGGGCGTTGGATGCGAGAGAAAAAAAAGAACGGAACATCTCTGCGAGCGCGGTTGGAACCACCCGTTGGCCGAATTCGGCATCAATCCTCAATCACGATCCGAAATCCAACCCCCATATGGGGATCGCCGGGACGTCGTCCCTGTCGAATATGAGGTTGGGTCAGAAAGGCGGGCGTCAAATAAGAACCGCCGCGAACAACGCGAAGTGTCACAGGGGAATCATACCCATCCCGACACCACTCCCACACATTGCCCAGCATGTCATAAACGCCGCATTCATTGGGTTGCTTTTGAGCGGGCGGGCGCATCTGTTTCGCCGCGTTGTCCCCGAACCAGGCGCTCTCGGATAAGGGAATCCCTGCGGCAAAGCCCCCTGTGCCACAAGCCTGGACCCACTGGGCTTCGGTGGGCAACTGGACGTTAAGCCCCGTCCGCTTGCTGAGTTCCTGGCAAAAACGCGTGGCTTGTTCCCAGGAAACGCGATCAACAGGCAGATCCGGATGATTGATCGTGGAGGGATGCGGGCCTGGGATTACAGCCGCATACTGCGCCTGTGTCACTTCGGTCCGTCCAATCCAGAATCCACTCCCCCCCTCCGGAGACGCAATGCGAACGAAGTCCACCTGAAGGCCCGGACGGAGCGGCACATTCTTCATGGGCGGGCCGACCGGTTCGGGAACGGAAACGACGGCCGGACCAGTCGGACGATCCGGCTCCTGAATCACCGGACTGCCCTCAAGAACGATATCCGGTAAATCTCCCCAGCCGTTCTCAACGGGCTCACGTTCCGGCGTCGATGGGAGATCGGGACGACTCAAGGGAATCGGACTGCCATAGGAGCCATCGAAAAAGGCCTCCTGCAGGGGACGATTGTTGTCGCGGGACCATTGGGGCACCATTCGGCCCACGTATTCATGCAAACGCCCCAGCGTCACAAAGCCGTCAACGTCCACTCCGGCCTCTCCCTGAAGTCCTTTGATGAGGTAGTAGGTGAAAACACCGTGCTGAATACGATCCGACTCGTTGGAAACCTGTCCGGCCGCGCAGGAAGTCAGTGTGACCTGCCCCTTACCTCCGCGGAAGGATTCATTAAAGGTTCCCGCGTCCGTGGCCCCGCCCAAGGCGCGCACACCTGCTTGGATGGGATTACGACAGGCGTCCACAAAGACCACTTTTCGCTGAGCCTTTGATGTTTCCAGCATTTCGTTGAGCGTCTTGACAGACACCGCCGTCTGAGCCAGATTATCAACGCGCCCGTCCGTCGGGAAAATATAGGACCGGCCCTGATCGTCCAGGAAACCGTGGGCGGAGATGTGGAGAATAATCGTCTCATCAGGCTGAGCGTCGCGCGCTGCATCCTGCACAACCCGGAAGATATTGTCTCGTGTCGGCTGGAGGGTCGGATCGGTCGCATCGGACGTCAAGAGAATGGAGCGTCTTCCGTCCACCAGTTTTCCCGAACCGCTAAACACTTCACTGATCGCGCGCGCGTCGCGAACGCAATATTGAAGGGGCGGAACAGAAGGGTCGTCAAATTGATTGATTCCAATGGCGATCAACCAGTTCTTTGAAATCAGTGAGGCGTCCGATTTATCTTCGTTCAAATCCTCTATGACCAACGCCCGCTCGCCAGTGGTCGGTCGATCATTCGCAGGATTGCCCCCGGCTCCGGAGCGATACACACTCCCGGTGATCCACAACACCGCGGCCAGGGCCATATAGAATTGCCATCGAGTCATGTTGTTACTTCCCTGAAGATTTTTCAAACCAGACGTCCAGAGGGCTGGGAGCCGAAGTCGGGCGCGAAAGCGTCGGCGCCGGACGGGGGGAAATTGAATCCACCCGTTTGATTCCAGTCGCGCCGTTCAGGCTTTTGGTTCCCAAACTCCGTTCCGTCACCGCCCGAGCCTGAGCCAGGGTGGCATTCAATCCCTGAACCGGCCTTCCCATACCCGAGTCGCCCAGTCGATAGGCGCGAAGGGCCGTGTCATACTGGACCACGCGTTTGTCGGGGGCATGGATCACATGGACGGCCACGACGATGAAAGACGATAACCGCTCCGGAACCCGCAGGGGCAACCGATAAATGTAATCCCCATTTTCCAGGCGATAGGTCTGATGTGACGCCGTCCCCTCAATTAACCGCCCCTGACGGTCCGCCACAACCACGAAAACCGTTTCATCCAATCCCGGCGCCGCATTTCGGGTCGAAGAACGTACGGCCATCCCATAGGACCGACCGGGGCGAATGGAAGCGACCAGTTGTTCCTGCCGGTCATCGACCATGGCAATTCCCCGAATTCGAACCTCCGGAACCATAGACTCATCAAACAGCGCGGGGGCATAGGAAATTGCCTCATTCAGAGGCGCAGCGGGCTCATCAACCGCCGGGGCTGTCGGCTCGACGGGCGCCATCAGCGCGTCCGGTGGCAGGTCCATCGCCTGATTGCCCGCATAGGCGTGGATGAACTGCGGCCAAACCGTATCCGCGGCGAAACGGGAATGGTGCGCCGTATAATCGCTATAATACTTGGTCCCCGTTTTTTCGGGGAGAAACACGGCCAGGCCCGTGCCCGCCCGGCTGCGATTGGCGAAGGAATGGATCAGGGTGTTTCGATAAGCGTCCAAGGCCCGCCCCGCCGCCTGGCGGGCAGATGGAGACAGTTCTTCCTGTCGAGTCGCCGCTTCCAGAAAAAGCCCCAAATCCACATGGGCCCGGTTGCCGTCAATCAGCCCGGCTTTTTCGCGAGCGGAAGAAAAAACCGACTGAACGCGGGCGGGATCATCCACCCCGACCGCCTGTCCACCGGTCTGTCGAATCAGATCGTTCAAAGCGTGCGCCAATGGCTCCAGTCGACTGGTGTCCACGGCGCTCAGGGTCAAATCCTTGGAATGGGTGCGATAATATCGCCCATAGGTATCCACCATGGCCCGTCCCATGGCGCGTCCGTCCATGGTCGGATTGCGTTGGATTTCGGTCAACAACGACGTATATTCGAAACCGTCCGTCGGAATATTCTGGGCCGATCCCACAAAAACAGGCGTCAAATCCTTCATCTCATACGCCACCTCGACCATACCCATCAGACACGCGTCCATGGCAATGATTTCGAAGCGTTGTCCGCTCCGTTCGAGGGCCCTTCGGAGATCGGCATTATAAATACGACTGTTGCTGTCATAATCCAGACAGATGGCGCGCGTATCGGCAGCCGCCGAATCCAGGCTCCGCCATCCACCGCCATGATTCCAGACAATCAGTCCATAGCGGCGGGCCGGCCAGGCGCGCGCGGCCCACTGGACAAAGCGTTCGAACGTCTCGGCGCTGCCGGAGTCCACCTCGCCGAGATCCTCACACGTCGGCAGGCGCGGGTCCAGAGACTGCACGCCCGATTCGGGCCGCGGAAGAATCAGTCCCTGCCGGGCCGTTTGCCAACCGCGATCCCGATCCACAAACACCACGATTTGAATCTGCTCAGACGAGCCGATCCGCTCCATTTCCTCTAAATCCCGCACCGCCGCCGCATCCAGATTATTGTCGGCCGCCATGTAGATCATGAGCGTCCATTCGGCGCCGGCAGAAACGGCTGGGCCGGCAGAGTAGGCGGCCGTAGGAGGCGCACCCGGCGCCTGGGGACGTGTGAGATATGGATTATTGGAATAGGCGCGGGAGCGAAAGGTTGAGGGCGCAGAATCGGAACGCTCGGGAATCGCCGCCCCCTCCCTGGGAAACCATTGATCAAGGGCGGATTGTCCCACAACGGGCCGAGCCCCCAGAAAAAGGAGCGCAAAAACGTAGATAACCCTCGCAAATCGTGACATGGCCCGATCCTTTCTTGAAGGAAACCGCCCAAGGCGCCTCCGCGTCTATGACCATGTCGATGTCGGCTTGCCAAGTTTGCCGGATTTTATTCGATGATACGGCCGCGCGATCCACATGCTACGCGGTCAATTCTCTCACAAATCCATCGGATTCGACACGAACCGTCACCCATTCGGGATCCATTCCCACCAACCGGGCCGCCTGAGTGGAGGCCATGGCCCAAGCGACTTCGAAGGGAACATCACCATGGCGGGCTGTCAACAGTACCGCTCGGTCCAGTGTCAGGGCCGAGCCCGCCAGGTTCGGCTGCCCGGGTTTGGCGACTTTGCCTGTTTCGTCCAGAACGACCTCTTCGTCGCCCAGGCAATACCGCCCCGGCGGCATCCCGGCGGCCGCGACGGAATCGGAGACCAGAATGGCGCGTTCGAAGCCTTTGGCCCGCAACATGTTTTTCAAAGTCGGGAACGGGATATGATGGCCATCGGCAATGAATGACGCCGCCAGACGATCATCGGCTAATTGATTTTGGATATAATTCTCCGAGCGAGGCATGATTTCATGCGAGCCGTTGCCCAGATGGGTAGCCATTACAGCGCCAGCCCTAACCGCCAGATCAATCGTTGCAGCGTCGGCATTCGTGTGCCCCAAGGCCACCACCATGCCTCGCCGTGAAGCCTCCGCGATCAACGCCATGGCGCCGGACAATTCGGGCGCCAGGGTCAGAATTTTCAAGGAACGCGTTCCTCCGGCCGCCGCAATCAAACGCTCCAGAAAGTCCGGCGCTTCCGCTGGCGCGCGGCAATGGGTCTTTGGGTGCGCGCCGCGCGGGCCGTCTTCGGGTGAAACAAAAGGCCCTTCAATATGTAGTCCTGGGAACATGGTCGCCAGGGTGGCATCTGCTTCCACAAACTCTCGATATCGGGCGACACGCCGATAAAGGGCCTCCAGGTCATCCGTAATAAATGTGACCAGCGCCGCGACAATCCCCCGTTTCCGCAACGCCTCGCGGGCCCGGCGCCAGTCCTCAATCTTCCACTTTTCGGCCGGGGCGTTGAAATCCACGCCCGCCACGCCGTTGACCTGCAAGTCCACGAGCCCGGCGCCGGTCCATCGTTCCGGCAGAACGGGCAAAGCCTTTTCGGGGAAACTCATCGCCAGTCAACCTTTCCGTCCGGTTCAACGACTCTCTAGGCATGTGACCTCAGCAACGATGCCGCGTCGCGGTCCAAATAGAATCGGCAATCGGGATGGTTCTGGAGAATGGAGGCCGGCGCTTCGGGCGTCACGGTTCCTTCCAACGCTTTTCGCACCGCCTCCGCCTTCCGCCGGTCGGGAACCGTACAGATAATTGAGCGGGATTTGCAGATTTGTTTAATGGACATGGAAATGGCGCGCGTTGGGACATCGGCGAAGGTCGGGAACCACCCCTCACCGAGTTGCTGACGCCGACAGGCTTCATCGAGATCAACGATGATATAGGGGGTCTCGATTTCAAAATCGGCAGGTGGATCGTTGAAGGCCAGGTGACAATTCTCACCAATGCCCACAAAAGCCACATCGATAGGGGCCATGGCGATGGCCTCCCCCACCCGGGCGCATTCACCCTCCGGATCCGTCTCGCCGTTGATATAATGGAAAGCCTGAACCGGTTGGGGCAGTTGATCTTCGAAACGCTCTTTCAGATATTTCCGGAACGAGGCGGGATGATCCATGGGCATCCCGATGTATTCGTCCAGATGAAACACCGTCACGCGCGACCAGTCGATCTTTTCCCGGGCCAGCGCGCGCAGCATTTCGAATTGCGACGCCCCGGTGGCGACGATAATGCGGCAGACGCCGTTGACCTCAAGGGCGGCGCGCATTCGATCCGCGCCGGCGGCCGCGGCGGTCGCCCCCATTTCATCCTTGGTCTCACCAATCGAAATCGACATAAAAGCATACCCTTCCTTGTTGTCGCTCCATTGAAATCAGGAGCCATTTAATAGCCAGACCATAAACCACACACAGAGCAGGCAGATGGCCAGGGCCACCAGAAAGCCGATCCAGGATTGACGGGAAGGCTTCATAATCAGAAGGTCGCCTTTGGTCAGCCACCGTTTATGAGGCGGAACGGCTTCGTCAAAGGGCAGATTCAATTTATCTTCCTCGCCGATGGGCGTATAGATTCGTTTGAAGAACGGCTCCAGCGCCTTTTCATCCGGCGGCGGCGTCATCAAACTGCCATAGATCCCGAAGAGAATTCCGGAGAGCATGGGCAATCCGATGGTGAACCCCCGCTGGGGGAAGTTATACTCGCTTTCCAAAACGGAGCCATAGACCTTCGTCAGGATAAACATCGCCACGGCGGCCACGAGTCCGGTCACCATGCCCCAGGTATTCATCCGCCGCCAGAGGATCCCCATGACCACGGCCACTCCCAGCAGGCTGGTGATATTGAAGTAATCCAGAATGGCGCCGACGAGGCTGGCGCGCATCAGAATCGCGCCCACCAGCGCACAGGCGATAATCACAATCCCTACAATTCGGGTGACATTCATCAACCGTTCCTGCGAGGCTTCGGGATTAATATACTCCTTATAAAGATTCTCGGAGAATAACCCCGCCACCGTAACCTGTACGGCGTCGCCTGTGGACATGGCGGCGGCCATGACACAGGCCAGCATCAGACCCTGGAGCGACACGGGCAGCAGATAGCGAATCGAATCGCCAAAGGCGGCGTCCTGATGAATATCGGATCCGGTGATGGTCAAGCGCGCCAACCAGCATAGACCCAACACGCACCAGCCCATGGTACATATCCGCTTGAGGATATTACCGTAGCAGAAACCAACCCGCCCTTCCCATTCGGTCCGACCGGCCGAGGTGACAGACATGGTGTGCGGCTGCGCCATGATACTGAACGGCGCGCTGATGCACAACATCACCACAACCCAGATATTGAAGGACTGGGGATCGAACAGGCTCAGGTAGTCCGAGCCGTTTCCGCTGTGGGCTCGCAAGATGGAGCGCATTCCCTCCAGGCCGTTCACCTCCGGGAGTGACAGCGCCTGAGGGATGGCGATAAAAG
Organism: Candidatus Sumerlaeota bacterium; assembly: GCA_017161665.1. Classification (GTDB taxonomy): domain Bacteria; phylum Sumerlaeota; class Sumerlaeia; order JADFCT01; family JADFCT01; genus JADFCT01. The sequence continues at coordinate 1,320 of JADFCT010000123.1, read as the reverse complement.
ACAAGCCGATGATCATCAGCCCCTGAAGCATGTCTGTCTTGATGGCGGCGACAATCCCACCCCAGTAACTGTAGATCACAAAAACAAAGGTGCTGATAAAGAGGATTCCGAAAAACCAGGCTTCATTTTCGGGCCCCGCTTTGCCCATGATCCCTTGTACGGTTCGCGCGGTGGCCAGCAACAAGCTCGAAACGGCCACAGTCATTCCAGTGGAGGCGACGAGGATGTAAAGCACCGTCGCCAGCCGGCCGTAGCGCTCGCGAAAGAAATCCGCCACCGTCAAACACCGCATCCGTCGATAGATGGGAGCAATCAACCAATAAAAGGGCGTTCCAAACATCCACATCCACGACACCCAGATCCCCGAGGCGCCGCTGGTGACCGTCTTGCCCATGACGCCGGCCACGTCGCCCGGATGGGTCCCGGCGCCGAAGGCGTGCATCACCATCATGGAGACACCGAATTGACGGTTGCCCAGGAGGAATCCTTCCTGGTTATGAATGCCCTTTTTGCTCCGCCACCCCAAGTATAACATAAATGCGAAATACAGGGCCAACACGACCCAAATCTGCCAATGCAATCCCAGAATCATAACGTCAGTATTCCTCACAGATGAAGTCCGGACGCAGCCGCATGGACGCCCGAGGATTCCGCTTCTGCCTCAATTGCTTTTGTTTTCAATCGGTCCAATACTTCTTGAGATACTCAATGCTCTTGCGGGCGATCGTCTCTGGGTCGGGATCGTATTTGAAAACCTCCACGGACAACCAGCGATCCCAGCCCACATCCCGGATCGCCTGGGCAATGGGACCATAATCCACATCGCCCATGCCGGGACCGTACAGGTTCGCGTCGTTGACGTGAAAATGGCCAATATCAGCGGCCGTGACGGAACGGATGACGTCGGGGATCGGCGTGGGTTCCGAGTACATGGCCTTGACATCGAGATGGATTTTCAGATTCGGGTGATTAATTTCCCGAACCATCTTCATGCCATCGGCGACGGTGTTGATGAAGTCTGTTTCCACGGGCGACAAGGGCTCCAGGGCAATGGTCACGCCACGGGCCTGAGCCAAATCCAGCGCGCCCTTCAGGACTTCCTTCGCCCGGCGCCAGGCGCCCTCCTGTGTCTGGCCGTTCACCAGGCTACGTTGTTTCGGCGACCCCAACACCATGACGTCGCCGCCCAGGTCGCCACATAAATCAACCAGCGTCCGGAGATAGTCATAGGCCCGTCGCCATTGCACATCATCGGTCGTGGTCAAGTGAAGCCCCGTCGGCCCGGCGAAGAGCCAGTGAAGCCCCACCACTTCCAGCCCC
>JADFCT010000122.1 GCA_017161665.1 Candidatus Sumerlaeota bacterium | reverse complement strand
AGTCCGGAGGCAACGACCATTGCTTGTGTCTCCTCCACCAGAGCCGCGCCCGCCACGCAACCGACCAAGGCCTCGACGGACGCGCGGGCGCTTTCGGGCAGCGGTTTCAGCAGGGCGATATCGGACACCGACACCCGTCCACCGGGCTTGAGCACGCGGGCGATTTCGCGCCAGACCTGCGGTTTGTCGGGCGACAGGTTGATGACACAATTGCTGATGACCACATCCACGGCGGCATCGGCCACCGGCAGGTGTTCAATCTCTCCCAGCCGGAATTCGACGTTGTCCAACTCCGATTGCTGGCGATAGGTCACCAGATTGCGCCGCGCCCGGGCGATCATTTCCGGCGTCATATCCACGCCAATGGCCCGGCCCGCCGCAGCGACCTTTCGTCCGGCGATGAAGACATCGAAACCGCCGCCGCTGCCTAAATCGAGAACCACCTCGCCGACCTCCAAGGAAGCCAGCGCAACCGGATTGCCGCATGAAAGGCCCATGTTGGCGCCTTCGGGCAAATGGGCTAACTCGTCGGCGCCGTAGCCAATCGACTGCGCTAATTGGGCCGCCGTGTCTTTCCCGCCACTCCCGCAACACGATGAGGCCCCACAGCAGGACGTGCCGTCGTCTTGAGCGATGCGGGCATATCCCGCCCGAACCGCTTCATGGGTGTCTTGATGATCCTGTGTCATTGTGATCCTCGCTTCCACGATTGAGGTTTTCAATCGAATCCCCAAAATTCAGTTCTCCTAATGGGTCTGGTCGGTTGGCCGACTGTCGGCGCCGCGAACCGCCGAGGTGGCGACTGGGGTCTCCGGTCATGGCGCTGTATAGATCATCCAGATCCCTCCGGCCAACACCAATACGCCGCAAATTTTGCGGAGGACGCCAGCCCCATGGGAGCGCTCGTTCCAGTTAAGGTAACTTTGCACGACTTCCGTAAACGTCCCGGCGAGAATGATTACGGAACAGTGGCCGATTCCATACATGGCCAGCAGCAGGATGCCATAGGACAGGTTGCTGGCGCCCAGTTTGAAGGTGACGCCCAACATCGGCGCCATGTAGGCGAAGGTGCAGGGACCGAGGGCGATCCCAAAAACCAGGCCCAGGATCAGGGCGGCGAACATCCCTTTGCGCTTCATGCCGACTTGTCCGGGACCGGACCAGGGCATGGGGATGACATCCAGGAGATGGAGGCCCACGATAAAAAAGATGAGGGCCACAAAGTAATTGCCCCAGGCGCCCACATCGCCCATCATGCGCCCGGCCATAGCGGTCACGGCCCCAATGGCCGCAATGGTGATGAGGATGCCGACCGCAAACAGCGAACTGATGGCGAACGCGCGCCTGGTGGAAATCCGCCCTTGCTCGTCGATGAATCCAACAATGAGCGGGATGCTGGCCAGATGACAGGGACTGAGCACAATGCTAAGGACGCCCCAGATAAACGAGGCCGTGAGGGCGACGGCCGGCGTCCCCTCCACGGCTCGCGTCAAAAATGTAAACACTTCATTCATGGGTTCTTCCAATCGCCTCTTATTTCGGGGCGCACTCGCCGATTTTGCACGCCTGGCTGATCTGTTGGGGCGTCAGTTTCATTTTCGCGGCCAGAGCCGCTTCGATGCTGATCATCCGTCCCGTGGCCGTCGGATGGGCCTGGACCCATTCTTTGAGGTTGTCTTCACTGGCAAAGACGGCCTGTTTGAAACAGCCAGTGGATACGATGTCGCCCGCTTCGTTCTTCCGACTGCCTGCCCAGGCGACCGCCCCTGCCGGCTCCAGCGAGGCGACATGTCCCGAAAGGGTTTTGATAAGAACGGCTTCGCCCGTCAGCGCGTCTTTTTCGGTGACTTCAATATCCTTCTGAAGACGAGCGGCGACGCCGAGCGAACACATGGGACAGCAACCCCAGGTGGACAATCCTCCGGCGACTTTAACGACGCCGGCGTCTTCGGGATAGACGGCCCGATCACAGAATCCGCAAAGGGTGGTCTGTTCCTTCTTTTGCACATCGGCCCAGGTCATCCGATTGCCCCCTGCGGCGGCGCGCTCGGCTTCGGCCGGCGCCTCGTCCGCAAAAGCCTTGATGGTGGGGCGATTGGATGGGTCCATGCCATAGACGTAGTGCGCCGAAGCGGCGGGCGCAGTGGTCCCGGTGGACCAGTCCGTCACGGTCACATCCGCGTCGGCCGGTTTCTCGCCAACCATGCTGGACCAGGTGATGAAATAACAGTGGGGTGAGCAAAAGGCGACCTCCCCTTTGTCTGTTTTCAGCACGGTCCGGGTTTGAGGTTGAATGTCGCCATCACACATATAACAAACGCTCTCTTTGTCGCGCTCGTCGAGCGAGGCGGTTTCAAAGCGTTGGAAGGTTTCCGTGGATGCTGGCGGCGCCACCGTCGCCAACTCCACGCCGAGCTGATCCCATGTGGCCAGAATGTCTTCCCGCGAAAAGAAGCCTTCATGGCGAAAGCGCTCTTGCCCGGCGATGTCAAAGAAGATCTGCGTTGGAATCAATTGGATGCCGTATTGGCGCGCGGCTTCCGGATGATCTTTCACGTCGATAAACTGCACATCGAAAACGCCGGCATAGGTCTCCTTGAGCTCCTCCAGGATTGGCGCCATTGCCTTGCACGGGATACAGGTTCCGGATCCCAAATCCAGGAGTTTGGGCAGCGGTCTGGAATCGGTCCCGGCGTTCGCCAGGGTATGGGACGTTCCGCTTCCGGAAGCAATCCCATTGTCGTCTCCTGGCGAGGCGGTTTTCTCTTTCGTTCCTTCTTTCAAAAATACAGCCACGCCGATGGCCACTGCCAGCATCCCTACGATCAGCGCTTTTGGCATGAAATGTTTTGTCTGTTCCCCCATGGTGAATCACTCCTTTGGGGATTATTACTTGAGCATCCCCTTGATTTCATCCAGCGTCGGGACCTTGCCCGAAACCTTGACCTCGCCATCGACAGCCAGGCCCGGCGTCATCATGACGCCGAAGTTCATGATGTCGTTGAGTTCGGTGATCTTCTCCATCTCATAGTCGATGCCCAGTTCTTTGGCGGCCGTTTCCGCCGCCTCGGCGAGTTTTTTACACTTGGGACATCCTGTTCCCAGAATCTGAATTTTCATGTTGTCGTTCCTCCGATCAGGCTTTCAGGATTTCTTCGGCCACGCGCGCGCCCAGTTTTTGAGCCGTCTCGATGCCGAATTCGTCTTTGGTGATGTCGTCGCCTTGCGCGTTCCACAGGGTGGCGCCTTGAAACGCGCCGGCCTTGCCGCCGACGAGGGTCGCCTCGTGGCAAAGCATGGCGTTATGGATTTCACTGATCACTTCTTCCTGGCCGCCATTCCGCATGGCCCCGACGGCCAAGGCGCCGGCCACTTTGCCGGACAGGAGCAGTTTGGGTTGCCGCAAGGCGCCCAGCCGTTCGAGGAAGGCCTTACACAAGGAACTCATGGTCCGGAAATAGACGGGCGAGCCGATGATCAGGCCGGCCAGGTTGTCGGCCTTGAAGAGGGGCAGCAGTTTGGTGAAATCGTCTTCCGTCGGCGTGGGGGACCAACCGTTGACGGTCAGGCCGCCCAGGTCCACCAATTTGGTTTCGATCCGAGAATCGACCGCCGCCGCGGCCTTGAGCGCCACGTCCATGCCGGTCGCCGTCGTCATCCCCTTTCGAGGACTGCACGCCACACCGATGATCAGCCGTTTGCCCGATTCCTGTTGTCCCAGCGCGCTCGCCGCAGCGCCCAACACGCCCGTGGCGGTCGCCGCCATGGTTCCCTGCGCGAAGATCCGTCTGGTCACTTGCTGTTTCATAGTCTCTTTCCCCCTGCTTCGATTTGATTATGCGTCCAACATTGGAAACCAATGTTTGTTACCTTCCATCAAAGAGCCGTTTCTTTGTTTACCGATGGCTCGGACATCCAGAACCAGCGCCATGCCTGGGTGGCCGTTGCGCTGAGACTGTCCAAAAGCGAATAAACGACAGGGATTACGATCAGAGTCAGGAACGTGCCCACCAGGAGCCCGGTCGCGGCGACGATGCCCAGGGGGCTCATGCGCTCAAGTCCTACGGCCATTTCAAAAATCAGCGGGGAGAGTCCGATAATGGTCGAAACGGTCGTCATCAGAATGGGGCGCAGGCGCAAGCGCACGGCCTGCATGATGGCTTCATCGCGCGCCATGCCCGCAGCGCGGGCGTTGATAATAAATTCCAACAGGAGGATGCTGTTGTTCACGATGGTGCCACCCAGGAGAATCATGCCCATCATGGCGGGATTGCACATGGGTTTGTCGAAGAGGAGCAGTCCCCAGAAGCCACCTGCCACGGCCAAGGGGATGGCGGCCATGATCGTAAAGGGATGGATGAACGACTTGAACATGGCGATCAGGAGGATAAACAACAGGACAAATCCGATCATCAGGGCCCGTCCCATTTCCTGCTGGCCGACTTTCATGTCTACAGCCGTGCCCGCGATTTTCACCTGGTAGCCGGCCGGCGTCTTCAGGCCATCCAGTTTTTTCTGCACCATGCCGGTGACGTGGCCGATCGTGTAGCCGCGGTTGACGGCGGTGATGTCGATGGTCGGCGACAGGTTTTCGCGGGTGACGAAAGGCTGTGTTCGATGGGGATGAATCTCCGCAAGACTGCGCAAGGGGATCTGCCCCATCGGCGTCTGGAGATAAACATCCCGCAACTGGGAGGGATACTGGATGTCGGCTCCCTGATAGCGGACGGTGATGGGGATGTCGAGATAGCCGTTCAGTCGCATGGATGTGGGGGAAACCCCTTTGACCGCCGTGCGCAATTCGCTGGCGACGACTGGGGGCGAGACATGGTAGAGTTCAGCCAGATCCGGATCGATCTGAATGCGGCAATCCCGCTTGTCGATGCGCCAGCTGCGCTGCACATCCACCAGGCCCGGCGCGCCGTCCAGGGCGAGAAGAACGTCCCCGGCCAATTCATCCAGCACACGGGCGTCGGGACCGCTGATGATCACATCCAGGGGGGCGCGGGTCGTCGAACGGGGCGTGGCGCCATACTCGGCAACGGTGAAATCTTGTACGCCGGGTAGATTGCGCAGTTTTTGACGCCATTGGTCCTGAATGTCCCAAATCGTGTCCGTCCGTTGTGTACGGTCGATGAGTGTGATTTTAACGCGTCCTGATTGAGCCGTGGAGCCCCCGCTTCCGAAACTGATCTCGCCCGGCTCGGAGCCGACGACCGACGAAACGGCCAATACACCCGGTGTTTCGTAGACCATGGCTTCAATGGCCGATAGCGTCGATTCGACCTGTCGGGGCGTGAAATCCGAGGGCGTTTTGAAATCAAGATTGACGATCCCGGTATCCATGGCCGGCATCAGTTCGCCGCCCAGTAGGGGCTTGACCTGTCGCATGGTGAAGCCAAAGAAGAGAATGGCCAGAGGAATCACCGCCCAGCGATAACGCAGAGCCTTGCGCAGCACGCCCAGGTAAAAAACGCCGAGCCCATTCACTCCGTGATCGGTATAGGCAACCATCCGCTCTAAAGCGTTGCGCTTGCGTTGCCCGTGCGCCAACAAGCGCGAAGCCATCAGCGGCACAATCGTTAAAGCGGCGAGCAACGATCCCACCAACGTGGCGGAAATAATCAGGTTCAGGGGACGCATGGTCTGCTGCGTGTAGCCGCCCGCGAACATGACAGGGACAAGGACGATCACGGTCGTCAACATACCGGCGGTAATGGCCAGGGAGACCTCGCGGGCGCCCACCGAGGCCGCATGTTTGGGATTTTTGTCTGCATCATCACGGTAATGGCGATAGATGTTTTCCAACGCCACGATCGAGGCGTCCACCACCATGCCCACAGCGATGATCATTCCCGAGAGGGTTACCATGTTGAGTGTATAGGGGCTGAACCACAACACAACCAGGCTGACCAGAAAGGCCATGGGAATACTGATCGAAACCACCAGCGCCGCGCGGAGATCCGCAAGAAAAAGAAAGATCACGGCAATGGTCAACAGGACCGCTTGAAACAGGGAGAGACGCATCCCGGTTACATTGAGATCAATGATCGGATATTGATCGTCCGTAATGGCAAACTCGATATCCGAGTACTCCGCCTGAAGGGTCGGCAGGAGGGTCTTGACATTTTGGATCGCTGAAACCGTCGGACCACGCTCGGGCCGAAGAATGTTGATGGCGATGGCCGCTTTCCCATTGCCGTGATAGACGCTCCGCTGTTCCGCTTCGCCCAACTTCACTTCCGCCACGTCCCGTAGGCGCAGGACGCCGCCTTCATTAAACCGTAGCGGCATCCGCCGGATTTCATCCAGATTCGAAAACTCCCCGGATACCTTCAGCAGATATTCCCGGGCGGGCGAATAGATCGTTCCCGCGGGGGCGGAAACATTGTGTCGCGCCAAAGCGGCCAAGACGTCCGACAGGGGCAGGTCGTTCGCAGATAAGGTTTCACGGGAAACGCGCACTTCGATTTCCGGCTGATGCCCGCCAAAGACATGCACATCGGCGACACCAGGGACATTGAGTATCTTATCTTCAATCTGATTTTCAGCGAGGAGGCGTATTTGCGACAAGTCTTTGATGCTTCCCGGCTTGGGCGTCAGCGATAGCGTCAGGAGAGGGCGCGTGGAATCGGAGATACGATAGATCCGGGGTTCCATAATCGCGGAAGGCAACGCGGCGCGAATGCGACCCACAGCGTTCTGCACGTCAAGAACGGCTTCACCGAGATTTTTTTTGTAGTCGAATTCCGCGTTGATCGAAGAGACCTCGTCGCGGCTCACGCTGGTCACCCGATTGAGCCCACTCAAGGTATTGAGTTCTTTTTCAATGATCTGCGTCACTTTGTCCGCCAGATCGTCGGCGTCCGCTCCGGGCCACACCGTCACCACAACCACCTGGGGCGGCACGGTGTCCGGGAAAAGATCCGTCGGCGTCCGGAAAAAGGCAAAGGTTCCCAAAGCCGCGACCAGAAGGGAGACGGAGATGACCGTATAGGGGGATCGAATGGAAAAATCCGAGAGATTCATCAACGCGCCTCCACGGACAGACCATCCGCCAGCCGGGCCCAGCCCAGAAACGAATGAACCACCACCTCTTGCCCGGCTTCCAGACCTTCAACCGCCGCCTGCTCGCACGCTGTTCCGAGAACGCGGATGGGCCGCGCTCGCAGAACGCCTTCCTCGACGACATAGACATGGGTGTTTTCCTGAAGCCCACCCTCAATCAACGCGCGGACGGGAATGAGCGGCACGTCCTGATGCTGTTTGATGACGACTGTTGCTGTCAGATATTGTCCCGACGTCAAATCCGCCGCCTGTTCATGGTCGAGCAACACCTGGACCCGGACCATCCGGGCGCGATTGAGGGACGGATACAGAAGCGAAATGGTCGCTTGTTTGCTCTGGCCTCCTGCGGAAAAGGAAACAGGCAATCCCGCCTTGATGTCGGGCAAATCATTCTGAGGCGCATCGAAGGCGATCATGAGTTCGCCATCTCTTTCGATGACCAGCAGCGTTTTGCCAGGCGCCGCCTGATCCCCAGGATCGATCAGACGGGAGGTGACGACGCCAGCAAAAGGGCTTTGGATATTGCAATAACTCAACATGATTTCGAGTTCCGCCCGGCGCGCCTCCAATGATCGAATCTGTTGTTCAATGGATGTTGATTTCCCGCGGGCGGCGATCAACTTTCCCTCCGCATCACTTTTCTTGTCGATCGTCGCCTCGGCCTGGGCGACAGGAATCGTCTCACTCTTTGCCAGCTGAGCGGCGCGATCCGCTTCACGGGTCCAATAGGCGTAGGATTCTTCCAGCGCCGCTACCGTAGCTTGGTTGCTTTGTAAGTCGGCTTCCGCCTGCTTGATTTGCGCCTGGGCAGCTGTTTGCTGGGTTTCGATCTGGCGCTGGTCCAAGGTGAGGAGTGTTTGGCCCGGGCGGACCGGATCGCCTTCATCCACCATCACGGAATCAATCGTTGCGGTGACCCGCGCCGTCACGCTGGCCGACTCGACGGGCTCGACCATGGCCAGATAGTCATGCGCCTCGTTCAGTTCGCCCCGAAAGACCGTGGCGGTTTCCACCAGTGTGGCGGGCGCCTGGTAGCGGGGGGCTTTGGCCAGGGCGCGTTTTTTCTTTTGAATCAGGGCGCCGCCCCCAAGCGCTAAAACAGCGAGGACCGCAAAGAGAAGCAGGAATCTTAGAATCTTTGCCGAAATCTTTTTCATTGAATAATGCCTTTTCACACTATTTCAGCCATCGGATGTGGGACTTTGGCCATGATGTCCGATTGCCTTGGGGATTGTTGCTGATACGAAACCGTTGAAGGACGCAGTGATCCATTGCCATTTTCTCGCCATTGTGTTCGGTGTGATGGATCCTTTTTTATGGGTTTTGGACGGAGCCGCTGAAGACGATTTCCCCATTGAGCCAGTAGGTCACCTCGTCGCCCTTGTTCCACAGGACTTCTTTTTCATCCGGACTCGCATAGCGGGCGCCGGAGGCTGAGATGGCCCGTGGGAGGGTTGAACGGCGCTCTTTCCAGAAGACCGTCACATTGTTGTCTTCGCGATTGAACTCGGCAATCAGACGCTCTTGGCTTTCCGCAATAAAAACCGCTCGAATCACTTGGGCTGGCCGTTCGCCCCACAGGCGGCCATGAACGGCGCGCTTCCATTCCTCCGAGCCCGGAGTGAGCCCACGTTCTTGAGCCGTATTCAGGTCCAGTTTGTGGCTCACTGCCGCCATCCACTCCTCCGAGCCGACCGTTGGGCCATGCCCCTGTTCATCCAGCACCCGAATTTTCGTTTCCACTGCTGCAAGCCATTGTGGCGAACCGATTGCCGGCGTGGCGGAGGCAGCCTGTGTCGGTTCCGTTGGCGCCGATTGGAACGCGGGCGCCGAATCGCGCAATGCGGCCAGGGGGGGGGAAGGTTTGACGCACGCGCTCAGCAGACACAGCAAACTCAGACCACCGATCCTCAAGACTGTCCTTTTCATCGCACGCCTCCTTTGAAGGCTTCATTAGCGCCGTCCCTCTGACTCCAGGACGAGCGCTGATTAAAAACTGCCATAGATCAAGCCGCTGATGGTCGCCATGGCGACGACCAACGAGCAGAACACCACGGTCTTCTTGGTTCCCATCACACTGCGGATGACCAGCATATTCGGCAGGCTGAGCGCGGGGCCGGCCAACAGAAGCGCCAGCGCCGGGCCTTTGCCCATCCCTGCGCCAATGAGTCCCTGGAGAATCGGCACTTCCGTTAATGTCGCAAAGTACATGAACGCGCCAAAGACGCTTGCGAAAAAGTTCGTCCAAAACGGCCAGATCGCTCGGGCGAAGGACTCGAATCCTCCACCGCTCAGTCCTGTCATGGCCAGGAACATGTCGGGACGATTACCCACGAGCATCTCCACATATTTAGACGGGATCACTCCCTCATGGCCTGGCCGTCCGAGCAGGAAACCGGCGATCACCACTCCCAGCAGAAGCAGCGGCATGATCTGTTTGGCAAAACCCCAGGTGGCGTCAAACCAGTCGGCCGGTTCTCCCTCCTGTCGGGCAGTCAGAATGGAAAGCCCCACCATGGCGGCCGAGAAGGGAATCATCACCCACATCCCTTCCATGGGCAAGACCAGCGCCAGCGCCAGC
>JADFCT010000121.1 GCA_017161665.1 Candidatus Sumerlaeota bacterium | reverse complement strand
GAACCACCCACCTTCAGGTGTGAAGGCGATACCCACGGGAAAATTGAATTCGCCCGGCGCCAGCCCCCGCCCACCGATTCGGCGGACCTCCGCGCCCTCGTCATTCAGGACCACAACGCAATGGGCCTTGGAATCGACGACATACACTTCGCCCGTCTTCGGGTGAACGGCTATGCCGGTGGGCCGTTCAAAGACACCCGTTGGCGCCCAGGGACGCCAGACCATCCGGCGTCGGTCCAGCCGATAGACCATGGCCGCCGACGAATCGGTCACAAACACCGCCCCGTCTTTGCCGACGGCCAAACCCACCGGCGAACCCAATCGCCCCGTCGGGCTTTCAATCAAGATTGGGGCCGTTCCGTCGCGCCGGATCAGGACAACCTGCCCGGTCACGGTGTCGCTCACGAACACCGCGCCGTCTTCGGCCACGGCCACGGCGTGGGGCTGGCGAAAGGCCATCGGCTCCGGTCCGGCGAAAAAGTCCACCAACCGCCGCCACGTTCCCGGCGTATAGAGATCATCCGGATCGTCCAGAATTCCGATCAAGCGATACTGAACCGTCGTCGATTCGGTCGGCGCTCCCAAAGCGTCGGGCCAGCGACATTCCTGTTCCGGCGCCACGATTCCCGGTCCGGGCGGCGCGGCGCATCCCGACCAGACAAGGCATAGTCCCCATACCCAGGCCGCTGCGGTCTTTCGAAGCATTGTTACCGAACCCGTCCGCCCAGATCGCGGGAGATTTCAAAAAAAGCGCGCATCGTCTCGCGTTTCGCGTTTCGCGTGTCCCGCTCGCGCAGGCGAACACCCATGGAAACATCCACGCGCCGGAATCGCGCTCGCGCCCGACTGGCGAAGGTCATCAGTTCGGAGGTATAAGCGTTCTCGTCTCGCTCCAGTCCGAGTTGATTGTTCCAAAGGAAGCGCAAGGGCGTCCGCCACGAATGCGTGGCGTGGAGCAGATAAATCCGGTGATCGTCCTTGTAGCTGCGGTCATAGTCCTGAACCCGTATCTGAGCGCCCATGGCGCCGCGCATGGTCCGGCTGATCCGTCGGGTGGCCAGCACTTCGGAACGCAGTTGTTCATAGCGCTCCAGGGACGAGTCATACCATTCGTATTCGTTGATCAGTTCCAGGAATTTCCAATGGTTGCGCATCCCGACGAGTTGCGAGTCGATTTCCTCCATGGACCCGCTGGCATACCCGGGTGTGTCACTGTCATAGCGATGGAGGCGGGCATAAAGAGACAGCCAGTCGCCAAAGTCATGGCGAAGGTGGGCCGTCTGATCGGTCCGGTTCAGCGTGTCCTTTTCGTCTTCTTCATAGCCATAGGAGACCAGGACGGTTTGGTTTTCGGCGATGGCGCCGCCCAGAATCCGTTCCAGATAGGTATAACTGCCCCACTCGATGACGCGATAATCCAAACCTTCAACGTAGTCGAGGCGGCGCGAAATATCCGTGACGCGAATTTCCTCGGGGACCACATGGCTTTCGCGCAGTCGCGCCCGAGATCCCAGGCGCAGGGTCACCGGCTCATCCACCACGAACTGATGGGCGTCCAGCACCGTCTGATGCTCCTGTTCGATCATCAGGCCGTATCCGGCGGACAGGTAGCCCCATGCGGTCGTCTTGCCGTAGTCCACGTTGAAGCGCCCGCCATAGGTGTTTTCTTCATAGCGGGGGGCATTATCCCGCGAATCCATGCCGCGGCCATAGACGTCGGCGCGGGTGATCAGACTGTCATAGAGTTGATGGCGCAGCCCCGTTTCAAACAGGCCGCTATCTGTTTCATAGTTCCGATTCCGTGACCGTTCCAACAGGTAGCGCGCATGGGTCCGGAACCGACGCGTCCAGTCCGTCATCAGGTGTTGGCGCAGGTAGCGGGTCTGGAAGTCATAGGTTCCCGTCTGCCGCCAGATTCGGAAATCGGAATTGAGGATGTTCGCTTTGGCCTCATCCAGCCCGAAGCGGCGATAATCATAGCCGTGCAGGTCGCGGGTGATGGTCTCCACGTCATATCGCCATTCGTCATTGTAACCCGTGCCATACTGATGGGTCCGCTGTTCCAGATCCGTATAGATAAAGATCAATTCGCTGCGTTCGTTTTTGCGCAGATCGCGGAGGATATGCGTTTCCCATTCCTTGATCAGCGCCCGCCGGCGATAGTCGATATAATCGGTGTCTTCCGTGCGCCGTTCAAACTGGGTCCAGATATGGGCGAGGTTGTTGCGCCAGCGCAGGCGACCGGTTTGTTTTTCCACATCGAAATAAATCCGATCGTCAAAGGCGGACGACGGCAGGGCCGACTCGCGGGAGAAGCCGAAATCGGCCGAGACGGGCCGTTCGTCAAAGAGGAAAAACCTGGTGTTATAGTCCCCGAAGAAATCGCTGCGCCAGTCGGCCGATCGCTCCGGGGTCCGATGACGGAGTTGCAGCCAGTTCAGTTCCCCCTGCAAATCGTACTTCAGCAGGCGATGGTCATAGACATAGCCGCGGGCCGTGGCGCGCACGAACTCGTAGAACATGTGCATGTCATACAGGCTGTCGGAGGCCAGCCCCGAATATTCTTCGCGGTGATACTCATATCGGACGCCCGTTTTGCCGCTGAGTTCCTCCAGATAGACCTTCGGGAACAACTCCCGCGCGTCCGGTCGCTCGATGATGGCGCCGTTGCGTTCCGCGGACGTTGAGTCGATTTCCGCCGTGTCCGTTGTCGTTTCCTGGGCGCGAAGGGCGGGCGTCCAGCCCAGGGCGATGGCGACGACCACGGCCAGGCAAACGCCGGCCCAGCGCGTCTGGACGCGTCGGCAGGGATTCGTCATGGAAAGATCCGAAAGCATTCGCAGGATGATTTTCCTCGCGGAGATATCGTCGCGCTTCGACTCGCTATTCGTTTGCCGCTCCGGTCATTTGGCCGAAGCCATACACATTAATCTTCGCCGCGCCCGATTGATTGGACACCAGCAGCAGATAGTTGATTTCAAAACCCGGCGCCGCGTAGGAGCGGAAGTAATCAATATGATCGCGATCAATCGTTACCTGAGCGGGCAAAGCCATGGCCCCGGGGGTATAGCCGTAGCCGCCGAAAAACATCATCAATTGCCATTGTGGGTTGAAGATCTGAATGTTCTCGAATCGTGAATCGACCACATAGAGAAAACCGTCCGGATCGACGGCGACCCCTTTGGGGCGGGCAAACTGACCAAAGGCCTGTCCCGGTTCGCCGTACATTTCAAGGAAGGCGCCGTCCCGATCGAATTTCTGAATCCGAAAATTGCCCGTGTCGCTCACATACAGTTCGTTCTGGGGGCCGCAATCGATGTTGGTCGGGTGGAGGAATTGGCCCGAACCCTGGCCCAGCGAGCCGAAGCGCCCCGTGACGGCGCCGGTGCGCTTGTCCAGGATTTCAATCTCGGAATCCTGCGCGTCCACCACATACAAGCGATTCTCCACGACCAGGACATCAACGGGACGGAACTGGTCTTTTTCGCCGTAGGCGCCCTCAAAGCGTCCGTCGCGGCCAAAGACCACCACCTGGCCCCGGTCGGCGTCGGCCACAAATTTGCGGCCGTCGGCGTCAATGTGGATATTGATGGGCTTCTTGAGTTTGCCGCGGCCCGTGTCCCCTTTGAGATGCGAGAAACGCTTGAGGGCCAGGTCCAGCACCCACACCGTCTTCGCCTGTGTGTCGCAAACATAAATGGCGTCTTCGCTCATGGCCACGCCGTAGGGCTTGACAATCTGGAGCCGTTCCTCTTCCGGGCCCAGGAGAATGTCCATCCAGCTTGCCGGGCGTTCAAAATCGATATCGGTCGAGAAGGATTTGAGGAATTGGATCCGCGGGGCGTCCGGCGCAGCGGGGAAAAAGAGGGGTCCGACTTCCGGCGCCTCGGGGCGCGGAACGCAACCGGTGACGAGAATCAGAAGGACCATCAAAATCAGGTGTTTAAGAAGACGCATGAGAGGCCTTTGCTCAAATCTGACACTGCGGAGGGGCACACTCCATCCAACACGAAAGGGGCCGTCGGCGCTTACTTGTCGTGACACGTCAGGCACAGTCGGCTTTGCGTTTCCGTAATCAGGAGCAGCTTGTGGTTGACCGCCGCGGCGCTCGCGCCATTATGGACGTCGTGACAGGACGAACACTCCATCCGCCCGTTGAAGAGCAGGTCTTTCTGGATCGACCCCCCCAGCCCCGATGGCGTGCTCGAGGGCGGGAACAATTCTCCGTCCTGCGCGGCGAGGGCGTCGTCATAGACAAAGGAAATGGGGTGATCGTTGCTCAATTCCTCGGGATCGGCCCCGATGGCCAGGGGAGGATTCATGTAAATGGTCCCCGTCCGTCCGCCGAAGGAGTCAATGGCCACCGATCCATCGTGGCAACTCAGGCACAGGCGCGAGGCGCCGGTGGGCTGATCGGGGATGGCGTCCATGGTCGGGCTGTCGTACAACTGATACGTGCGGTTCGTAACCTGATGGTTCCACAGCGGAGCGTCCACCACGGAGGCGTCGGCGCGGTGCGGCGTGTGACAGAATACGCAGACCTGTTGTTTGGAACTCAGCCCCGAAAAGTCGTGAGCCGATCCCACAATACTGCTGCGGACCGTTGGCGCCACCGTCAGAGCGGTCACCGCCAGGACGCATCCCAGCGCCTTTAATCCGGTCGATTTCGTCATAAAGAAACTCTGTGTACTCATCGAGCCATTCCTCCCTGTGAAGGGTCATGATCTATCGGTTTCGCCCAAAGGGAGGAGTCGGCATTCAAATTGGTATTCAAATACCGCTTCTCTCTTATTGGCTACAGGTTTACCCATACGACGGAGCGTCCCACAACATATACCGGGCAAGGGTATGTTTCAAAGGGAAAAGTCAACCCTCGAAAAAAAATCCTGAGAACAGGGAGAGGCGCGGTCAATCCTGGAGATCCGGAACAGGAGCCATCTTTTGATCGATTTGACTCGAAACGGGAATGTCAGGCAAGGAAAATAATGACTTGGCGCCGTTTCGCTTCCGATGGGATTGAGGATTCAATTGTCCCGTTGAACAATAAAGCGGGCGATGAGGCGCAGGCGGTCGCGCGCCGCCGAATCAGGAAGGATTTCCAGAGAGGACAGGGCGGCGGCGATGTCGGCGTCGGCCATCCGGCGCGCCCGGGTCAGAGCGCCCCATTCGTCCACACGCGCCACAAAGGCCTTCACGTCATCGTCGCTCAGGGTGGGATTCCCCAAGGTGGCCGACAGATATTCCCGCCCCGCCGCATCAGCCGTTTCGTAGGCGAACAGAACAATGGGCGTTCGCTTGCCGGCGCGGACGTCGGCGCCGACGGATTTGCTCAGGCGCCGGGGATCGCCCACCAGACCCAGGATGTCGTCCTGTATCTGAAAGGCCCGGCCACATCGGCGCGCATATTCGCGCAGCGCGCGGACTTCGGGGGCGTTGAGGTCCGCCCGGTTGAGCCCCAACATGGCGCCGGCGGTCATCGAAAACTCCAGAAGCAACCCGGTCTTGCGGGCCTGCATCTCGAAAACCTCATCGGCCGTCAGCGAGTCAATGGGCCGTCGCTCATAAAGACAGTCCCGCATCTCGCCGTCGATGAGGCCGTTCGTCGTCGTGGTGGCCAATTCACTCACCAGCCAGGATTGGACCGCCGGGGCGAAGGCCTCGCGCAGGGCCGGTTCATTGAGCAGGGCCACAGAAAACGCCAACAGATTGTCGCCCACCAGAATGGCCATGGACACAGCCATGTGTTCCCGCTCCGCTTCGCTGGGGAAATCGACAGAGCGGAGCGTGTCGCGGGCATAGGCGTGAACGGTGGGACGGCCCCGCCGCAAATCGTCCCGGTCCAGGATGTCGTCATGGACCAGCGACCAGGTATGGAACACCTCGACGGCGCAGGCGGCGGGCAGGGCCGGAACCGGATCGCCGCCCACGGCTTCACAGGCGCTCAGGAGCAGGGCCGGTCGGATGGCCTTGCTCGGCGCGCGCAGGTACAGATAATGATGGTCCAGGGACTCGGGTGGACCAAACCGCTGACGATAGGGGGGGCGATCCACATAGTCGGTCACCTGCGCCTTAACGCCGGCCAGATAGTCGCGAATCCCCTGTTTCTCTTCGTCTGTCAGCGGCGCCATGTTCATCGGGAAGTCCTCTGTCGTAGCCGGGTGTCCTGCCGCCGCTCGGGGAGAGCCCGTCACGGCGGCACGGGTCGTACTTACTCGGCAGCCAGCAGATGGTCCACCCGTTCTTGCAGGTACGCATCCCCCTGCCGTTCGTGCCAGCGGGCGAATCGCCGGAGGATCTGGCGCTTCAGTTTCGGCCAGGGGGCATTGGCGTAGGCGTAGGCCAACGCGGTATTGGCTTGTTCGGGCGGATAACCGGCGGCCATGTAGGCGTCGGCCATCCGATAATAGATCAACGGTCGCAGTTCCTCGTATTCGGAACGGCGAAGCATCTGTTTGTATTCGTTGATCGCATGGCGCCACATGTCGGGCGTCCCGCCCTGACGATCCATGGACTCTTCCAGGCGCATCCGGCCGGGGACGTCCAGAATCTGGCGCAAGGCGACGGATGAGCCACGGTCGGCGTCCATCAGGGCCATCTGTTCGCCGAGCCATTCGCGATAGGTCTCGAAGGCTTCCAGCTCCGGGCCGTCCTTCAGGCCCGGTTTGAAGGCCAGCGTGCGCTCCATCAGCCCCCGCGCCTCGGGCCAGTTGTTGCGGGCCAGATACAGTTCGCTTGTCATAGCGGCGTTGATGGCGGACAAGAGGCGCCAGACGTCCGCCCGATCTGCCGGCGGCACGCTGACCAGCTGGCTTTGGAGGAAGCGTTGTTCCCGTCCCATCTGTTCGCTGCGGCCATGTTGAAGGGCCTCGCGCATTTCCGCGAAATCCGGGACCAAATGCCAAGGCGCCGCCTCGTGACTCAGGGCCAGGACAATATCGGTTTTGACGCGCGAAGAGAGCAGGATTTCCCGAATGTAGCGATCGACCATGGCCTGTTCGCGCCGATCGGCGCCGGACCGGAACCAGCGGTATCGTTCGTGCGCATTGTCCAGCGTATGTTGATACAAGGCCAAGCGGATTTGTTCCAGGATCTCCGGCGCGTCCTGTTTGCCGAAAGCGCGGCGCAGGGCTTCCCGGGCCGCTTCCGGATTGTTGCGAACGAACTCGGCCATACTGAGCCATAAGAGGATCTCTGCGCTGCGTGGGCCGTCGGCGTCCGCATACGCGCCTGCCAGAGCGATGGCCGCCCGGAAACGGGGATCGGCCGGATCGCCCCAGACGGAATCGCGCGTCGTCGGAGCCGTCTGATCCATCCAACTCAAGGTCATCAGGTTTTGCGGCTCAAACCCCAGAACCAACCCCGCCATTTCGCTGAGCAACGCCGGGGAAGCCATGCCGGATAATTCCTGGAACAATGGGGTCGCCTGGTCATATTCTTCCGCGCGCCAGGCGTTGACCGCCGCCACATAATCGCCCACGGACGCGGACGGCAGCTCGGTGAGGATGGACTGAGCGAAACAGACGGGGGCGCTGGTGGCATTCGCCCCTTGGGCGGCCGTCTCAAACCATCCCCGCGCCACATCGGGTTGGTTCTGTCCCAACAGCGTCAGCTCGCCCAGCAGGCGGGCCGCCCGGATTTTCTGTTCCCGCGCCGTGTCATACGATGCCTTATCCTCAATCACTTTCATCCACTCGGTCCCGGCGTCGGCGATCTGGCCGTCAACCCATTTCAACATCCCGGACAACAAACGCGCCTGATTCACCTCGTCTGGCGTCTCCGCCCGTCTGGCCAGAATTCCGGCCAACCGGATGGCCTGCGCCCGGTCGCGCTGGGTCAGATAGGTCGCATACTTTTCGATTAATGCCGCGTCCTGAATCCACAAATTCACGCCGGGGCGATCGACATGACCGCCTGCGGGAAAGCGACCGCCAATGACGGCGACATAGGTGTTCGAGATCGGATCGATGGCCGTTTGGGTGATGGGGGCGGGGATGTCCGTAGTCAACGCCGTGTGGATTCCCAGCCGTCCCCGGCGCATGAGCTGGCCGTTTTCAATGAATAAAATCGTGTTCTGTGAACCGATCGCCACTTTTTCGAGCGCCGTCAGATCGGCTGGTGGGTCGTTGAAAGTAAAAAGCGGTTTGCTCAGACGGTTCACAAAATCATAGCGATACACCGTCACGCGGCCCGGCCGGCGACAATAGATGTCCAGGGCCTCAGCTTCGGCCCAGCGGATGTCGGCGATCGGCCCGTCGTCGTCCTGTCGATCGATTTTCAGACGGACCCCTTGGGATGTCAGCCGTTCCGTAAAGAACACTTCCGCTTCGCCCCGTTCGTATCCGATGTATGCCAGGCGGCGGCCATCAAGGGAGAAGCGGGGGCGAATCTGTTCGTAAGGCCCCTGAATCACCGGTTCCACCCGATCGGATCGGACCAGGGCGGTATAGATATCGGCGCTGCCGGAGCGGGTGGAGGCAAAATAGATCGAATCGCCTTTGGCTGAAAAAGCGGGATCGAAATCGCGGGCCGGATGAGCGGCCACGGTTCGCATCGCCCCGGTCTTCATGTCGATCAGAACCAGATCGTCGTTGTCCTCGGCGCGGTCCAGATTGCCCACACAGACCAGTTGATCCGCCTGCGGGGACCAGGCCAGGCCGCCATGGGGCGACACCCGCATCTCCAGCGTCTGGCTCCGGCTGGTCGAATTGTCCAGCAGCGTCAGCGCGCCCGCCTGCGTCGTATAGGCGATATATCGACCGCCCGGCGACACCGTCACGTCCGTTATTTGATCGTCCTTGCACCCGACGACCAGGAACAAGGCCGCCACAACGCACAACGGCACAACGCGTCGGATCCGTAGGTTGGTGGCATTGAAATGCATATCGCTCTCGATTCTTTTCAGACTCTGAAACCATTCACGCCCGGCGTATCCACACGGAAAGAAGCATTTCAACGATTCAGGGCGTCCTTTTCAACCCGGATTTTCTTCAAAAGCCCCTTTGCTGGATACGGAAGCATGGATTCCATCCAGCGCGGCAGGCCCCTCATCGTCTCAATGCGATGGTTTCGCGTCCATTCGCGGCCCAATACAGCAACCGCCACTGAAGGCCAGTGAACGCGAAGTCCCCCACTCCAGGGCTTGGGCGGCGCAAGAGCCCTGCCGGCCCGGGCCGCTTCCAAAGTCCATCCCCCCGCCTCGGCAGGCCCTTCGTGTCTTTTGTATCGTTGGGGTAAAAAGAAACAAACCCTCAAGCCCAGGGCGTCGAAGCGGTCTTATCGTTTGACCGTCCGGGCGGGGGGGTGCTAAATTGCCTGTCTTTCGCGGGGTCGCCCCCTCCCGGCCGCGCGCGCGAGGCGATTCATTCCGACAAGAGGACTTCCACGCATGGCGTCACATCCTGAAGACAAGGCTCCGGTTGATTTCATTCGTCAAATTGTGGCCGATGACCTGAAGACGAACAAATGGGACGGACGGGTGGTCACCCGGTTCCCGCCCGAACCGAACGGTTATCTCCATATCGGTCACGCCAAGTCCATCTGCCTGAACTACGGGATCGCTGAAGAGTTCGGCGGCACGCGGCATCTGCGCTTTGACGATACGAATCCCTGCAAGGAAGAGGACGAATACGTCGAATCCATTCAGGAGGACATCCGGTGGCTGGGCTTC
>JADFCT010000011.1 GCA_017161665.1 Candidatus Sumerlaeota bacterium | reverse complement strand
AATTCGATTCCCGCCCGACGCAGGGTTTCGTCTTCCTCGTTCAAGAGGCCGCGGGCGGTTTGGTTGGCCACTCGGCCGCGCAGGGCCCCCAGCGCTGCCAAGGCGGCCTGAGCGACAGGCCCTTCGGAATCCTTCAGCAAGCCTTTCAGGCTCTCGGCGATGGCTTTGGCTTTGGACGGAACGTTCAATTGGGGCAGGGCCTGAAGGGCGGCGATCCGGGCAACGACCGGATAGGCGTCGGCGTCAGTGGCCATGGCGACCAGAACATCGCAGGCCATGGGACGGCGGCGTCGCGCCAGGATTTGCGCAATGGAAACCTGCCGATCCGCCGAGGCTCCTTTCAGAGCGTCGCGCAACAGGGGAACGACCACAGAACCCTTGCGGCCTTGCGGTTCCGGCAGGTCCATGGCGGCGCGCATGGCGCCGCTGAACAGGATGGGATCCTGGCTCTTCAGCGACTCCGTCAACAGGGCCGTATCCTCCGGTCCCCGCAGCAGGATGGCGGCATACAGGGCCCCGCTACGAACCTGATGGGGTGAGTCCACGGACCGCAGGCGATCATAAATGCCCCGGGCTTTTTCGGAATCTCCCGCCGCCACCATTGATTCGGCGCAGCGGAAAAGGCCTTCAAAGACATCCAGCCGGGCGGCCTCCGGCGCCTTGCCGATCTGGGCTTCCAGGATGCGGGCCGCTTTGTCGCCACCGATGCTTCCCAAAGCCCGGGCCGTCGCCTGGACGGTGGGCAGATCATCGAGGGCCAGCAAGGCCGACAGCGCCTCGATGGCTTCGGCGTCGCCCCGGTAGCCGATGGTTCCAATGATGCCGATCCGGATCAGGCCGTCGGTCTGGCCCAGCGCTTTGCGCAGGGCTGGATTGACGGACGGCGCCTCCATTTCCTGGAGGGCATAGAGCGCCATGTTCGACATTTTCGCGTCGCCCAGGAGTTTGGCGAGAGAGGGAACGGCTTTTTCGCCGCCCACAATGGCCAGCCCCCGGCAGGCGTCGAATTTGAGTTTCAAGTCCGCGTCCGAATTGAGGATTTGAATCCATTCGGCCTCTGTTTTGATTTCGCGGCCGCCCTCGACTTCCACCGCTTGAACCGCCACGGCGCACAAGGCGGTCACCGCCGCGGCCCCGATCCATAAACGCATTGTATTAGCAAACATTCCACATGTCCCTTTCCTGAGATAAAGAGTGTTCGATCGTCGCCGCATGGGGCTAAATGATCCAGGGCGCGCGCATGGCCCGCGAGCGATAGCGGTTGGCCGCGTCGTCGTTGATAAACTTTTCCGTATCGGGGTCGAATGTCATATCCCGTTTTTCCCACATGCAGACATTGGCGGCATGGACAGTGGTCATGGTGCGATGCATCATGACGGCGTTGGAAACGGTCTGGCGCCGGGTCTTAATGCAATCCAGGAAGTTCCGCACGTGGTTCATGGGGCGTCCGGTCCGCTCCGAATAGTCCTGGATCACCTTTTTATAGTCCGCCATCAGGGAAGGCGAGGAGACTTCGGGCTTCGAGTAGCCATCGGCCACGGAGACCCATCCCTCGTCGCCTTCAAAGCGAACGCCACATGAGCCGTGCCAGCCTTGCAGTTGCAGGATCATTTTGATGCCGTTGGCGAATTTCGTCACCATTCCGTCGCCCGTGGCGTTTTCCACGTAGTTGTATTCAATGGCCGACGTTTCGCCGGCGCCGATGGCCACCTGGCATTGAGCGAAGGTGTGGGCGCCCCATTCGCCGATGCAACTGGTATGGAAATCGTAATGACCCCGCCAGCCACCACTGACATATTGTTTGTTGTACGGGCGCCACGGACAGGGGCCCAGCCATTCGTCCCAGTCCACCACGTCTTTGGAGGGTTCTTCTTCGGCCGGGAGCCAGTCATGGCGCATTTCGGCGGCGTCCCAGGGCGCGATGTGGGCGCGGACGGTATGAATATTGCCCAGCCGTCCCAGTCGCAGAATTTCGTTGGCGAAGGTGAAGTTGCCTTCGCTCAGGCGTTGCGTGCCGGTCTGATAGATGCGACCGTAGCGATTCGACGTCTCCACGACGGCCTGACCTTCGGCAATCGTCATGGAGGACGGCTTTTCCGAATACACATCCTTGCCCGCCCGCATGGCCAGAATGGAGGCCAGGGCATGCCAGCGGTCGCCCGTGGCGATCAGGACCGCGTCGATATCCGTCCGTTCGGCCAGAAAGCCGCGGATGTCGCGATACATTTTGCAATCCTCGTTGCCGTTGTGCGAATCGATCATCTGTTTGACCGCCTTGCGCCGTTCGGCGCGGGCGTCACAGATGGCCACGAACTGCACATCCGGATTCGGCAACATCCATCGCAGGTCATGGGTTCCACGGTTGCCAATCCCGATGCCCGCCATGATAATCCGTTCGCTCGGCGCCACGGCCCCGTTGAGCCCCAGCGCTGACGCCGACACGATCGTCGGCGCCGCGGCCAACACCATCGACCGCTTCATAAACTTCCGTCGAGAAATCGTCTCTCCAGCCATCGTCTTCTCCATATCCATAAAATAAAAACAAGATGATGTTCGCCCTGCCCCCGATCCCACAGCCCTCCGGACATCACGACCGATTGTCCTATGATCGCCCATGCCCCCTGTCGGGTCAAGGCAAACCTAATCGCCTCGGTTGGGGCGCGCAAAAGGCCTTTACATGATCGGCGGGATTGGGATAGCCTTCGTGTTCGGTTGCTGTCTGGAACGTATCTCTATGGATGGCGACTCATAATGGGGCGCAATCGATCCGATTTGCCCGAATGAGAGGATTTTGGATATGAAAGTCGTGTTAAAAAAAGCGGATTTGGTCAAGGCCACACAGGCTGTGCATAACATGGTCAACCCCCAAAGCAGCACCCCGATTTTAAGCACGATCCTCATTCGGACGGAGGACGGCGGCTGTCTGTTTCTGGCCAGCGACAATGACGCGTGTGTGCGATGCCGCGCCGAAGCGGATGTCGAAACGGAAGGCGCCGTGACCGTTCCGGCCAAAAAATTTGCCGAACTGGTTCGCGAATTGCCCGACACGGACATCATTATCGCCAAGGACGAAGAAGGCAATGTGCTGATTGAGTGTAGCGACGTCAGCTATCGCCTGGCCATGATGGACCCCGAAAAGTTCCCGGATTGGCCCTATATGGAAAGCCAGACCACCTTCAGGCTGCCCCAGAACGCCTTGAAGCGGGCCATTGAGAGTGTGGTTTTTGCCATTCCCCAGCGGGATCCGCGCAAAGTGTTGATGGGCGCCTTGTTTGACCTCAAGGAAGGCAAACTGGTGACGGTGGCCACCGATGGAAAGAAACTGGGCTTTGTTTCTCAGGAACCCAGCGAAATCGCAGGCGAACCGGACGGACAGGTGATCATCCCTCACAAACTCCTGACCGAGGTGGCAAAACTGCTGGGCGAGGAAGGCGAAGCGCAAATCGCCTTTGGTCAGCGTCAGGTCAGTTTCGACCTGGGCGACTGTATTTTCATTGGCAACAAGATTGACGGCGCTTATCCGAATTATGAAATGGTGATCCCCAAGCAGTTCGGACATACCGTGACGCTGGACCGGCCCGCCCTCATGAGCGCGATTCGACGGGCCTCGATCATCTCGGACGAAAAAAACAATTCGATTATTCTCAAGTTTCTGAACTCCCAGATGGAAGTGACGGCCATGACCTACGACATCGGATCGTTCGCCGGCGCCATGCCAGCGGGCTGTCCGGCGGACATGGATTTCGAAATAGTCTTCAACCACCGTTTCCTCCTGGAAGTGCTTCGCATTATGGATTGCGAAGCCATTGACCTGTGTCTGAACAAACCCATGTCACCGGCGGTGGTGACAACACACAATGACGCGAGCACGTTGTTTGTGGTCATGCCGATCAAACTGGCGGATCTGGCCCAACCGGAAGCGTAGGCGTTCGAACAGACAGGGAACGATATTTTCTGACCGAGGGAGAGAATACGTTTCTCTCCCTCGTCGGCGTTTAGGGCGGCCATGGGTGACAGGCGGCAAACATCTGAAAACATAGCAGCCGTGACGGCCCGCGGCCTGGGCAAACGGTATCGGATTGCCGGCGAGGACGCCTCGCACTGGTGGTCCAACCTGCTGGGCAAATCGTACAGCGCTTTACGACAGCGGGACTTCTGGGCCGTGCGGGACTTGGACCTGTCGGTGAAACAGGGAACATTTCTGGGTATTGTGGGCGCGAACGGTTCCGGCAAGAGCACGCTGCTTAAGATGATCGCCGGGATCATCCAACCCTCGGTCGGCGACCTGTCGGTCACGGGCCGTGTGGCGGCGCTGATCGAAGTGGGCGTGGGTTTCCATCCGGATCTGAACGGGTGGGAGAACATTTTCTTGTATGGCTCCGTCCTTGGCATTGGCCGCGCCGTGATCCGCGAGCGCCTGGGCGCCATTGCGGCCTTCGCGGGCTTGGAGGGGCGCTTCCTGGACATGCCGATGAAGTACTACTCTTCGGGCATGCGCGCCCGGCTGGGGTTTTCGGTGGCGGTCAACACGGAACCGGACGTGTTGCTGGTGGACGAAGTGCTCTCGGTGGGCGACGCGGAGTTTCAGGATCGTTCGTTTGAACGCATCATGGCCCTGCGGGCTGAAGGGCGCACAGTGATTCTGGTCACCCACGACATCTTCATGGCGCGCGAAATCTGTGATGAGATGATCTGGATGGATCAGGGGCGCCTGAAGGCCCAGGGCGCGCCGGACACGGTGGTCTCGACCTACCAGACGGAGATGGCCGAGCGAGCGATTCGCGGCGCCATGGCCGCCTCCGGTCTGACCGCTGGCGAATCCGCGGTCCGTTTGCTGCGCGCGGCGGCGGGCGATGACCGGGGAGAAGCGGGCCGCGACCGCGCCCTGACGCCGGGAAGCCGCGCGTGGATGGAATGGCGGATTGAGGCGAGCCGACCGGTTGACGCCCTCCATTGCGTCGTCTATATTATTCGTTCCGACGGCATGGCCTCTGCGGAACTGGATTCCGAAGAAACGGGCGGGCCGGGCGCCATCCCGGCAGGAGACAGCGCCACGATTCGGATCGATCTGGACCCACTGGTCTTGCGGGAAGGCGTGTATTGGGCCGGGGCGGTTTTTTATGAAGGGCCTGGACGCGAGCAGGTCTTGGGGTGGTTTCCGGAAGCGCTGACGTTTCACGTGACGGCGCCGAAGATCATGAACCACCCTCTCCTGGCTCACCTGCCCGCCCAGTGGCGCCACGAGGCGACAGCCCAACCGCCGGGCGCGGCCGAACCCAATGTGTGAAGCCGCCTCAATTCCGATTTTCGAGCCCCTTTAAATGACGGCATGGCATGACAAGGCATTGAATGACGCGTTGGCACTGTTGGATCGGACGTATCTGTCGCCCGAGACCCTGGCCCTGCCGTCGAAATATTTTCTTTCCATCTCGCTGGGCTGCGATATTCAATGCCCCTTTTGTCCGCGTCAGTACTACAGCCGCTCCCAAACGGGACGCGGGATGATGCGCATCTCGCAGGCGTCGGTTCTGGAACCGTATTTCAAATATGCGAATTATACCGGGCTCTTCGGATTGGGCGAGCCGTTTCTGAATCCTGATTTCATGGCCTTCGTGGAAATGGTCAAAAACGCCGGCGGCTACGCGGCCACCAGCACCCACGGCATGTCGTTGACGCCGGAAGTGGTCGAGCGGCTGATGGAACTGGAGATGGACGAGGTGGCCGTGTCGATGGACGCGCCCAACCGCAGGTTGTTCGAGTTTCTGCGTCGGGGCGCGCGATTTGATACCGTGGTGGGCAATCTTCAGCATCTGCTCAGTCGAAAGATCACACAAAAGCGCCGGAAGCCGGCGGTTCATCTGGCCGTGACCCTCTCGCGCCACAACGTGCGTCAGGCCCCGGCCATTGTGCGTCTGGCCAAGGACCTGGGCGCCGAGCGGGTGGTCTTTACCGACATGATTGTTGTCGATCCGAACAATAAGAACCTGTCCGTGGCCGGAACGGAATTAATGACGACGTTTATGAACAAAGCGCGGCGACAGGCCAAAAAACTGGGGCAGGAAATGATCTATTTCCCCCAGGCGCCTTTCCCTTGGGCGGAACAGGATTCCGAAACCAACAGCCCGACGTCCATCCCCGTCCCCGGTGTGATACCGATCGAGTGTGACCCCCCGGTGGCGGAAGTCCGAAAGGGACATTTCGGTTGTCCGGAACTGTGGGGTTCCTTCAATGTCGAACGGGATGGACAGGTCAAGACGTGCTGCTATATTGACACGGACCTGGGGAATGTGTTCCATCAGCCCTTGGAATCCATTGAGAACAGTTTGGGCAAGGGACGTTTGCGCGAAGCCCTGACCCAAGGGCAGTTGCCGAGGCCATGCCGGGCCTGCCCGAATCTGGTGGAAGCGACAGCGGAATACGTGGCAAATCAGTTGAACGCCGTCTCGGCGGCGCTGGCGAAATCGGGTCTGCAACCCGAGGCGCGCGAGCGAGTGGAACGGCATCTGGCCGAATATCGCAGGATTTTCGCCCGACGTGAAGGATTCGGCGGCGGAGAATAAAAGGAAACAATCATGAGCGAATCGTATCAGGTAGTTGTCATTGGATCGGGACCGGGCGGATATGTGGCCGCCCTGAAGGCGGCTCAGATGGGGGCGCGGACGGCCGTGGTGGAAATGGCGCCGAACCTGGGGGGGACGTGCCTGAATAATGGCTGCATTCCCTCCAAGGCCCTGCTCGCCTCGTCGGAATTGCTCCATCATATTGCGGGCGCCAAGGAATTCGGCGTTGCCGTGTCCGGCGAGGTGACCTTTGACTGGAAGACGATTCAGACACGCAAGGACCGGGTCATTCGTCGATTGCGCGGCGGGATCAAGAGTCTGTTCGCCGGTCGCGACGTGACCGTTGTGCCTGGCCGCGGCGCGCTGGACGGCGCGGGGCGTGTCAAGGTCCAGGGCGCGGACGGTGCGACGACTATCCTGACCGGAGACAATGTCATCCTGGCGGTGGGTTCGGAACCGGCGCGGATTCCCGGCTGGCCCACCGACCCCGACCGGGTTTGTACCAGCGATGAGGCGCTCCATTGGGCCACCCTGCCGCAAAGTGTCTTGATCGTCGGAGGCGGCGTCATCGGTTGTGAATTCGCCTGTATGCTTCAGGCCTTTGGCGTCCAGGTGACGGTTGTGGAATTAATGGAACGACTGTTGCCTGAAATGGATGAAGACCTGGGCCCGGCGCTGGAAGCGATTTTGAAGAAGCGGGGGATTGCGATTCACACGGGCGTGAAGGTGGACGACTTGACGGCGGACGAGACCGGCTGCGCGGCGCGCTTGTCAAACGGCGCAACGGTGGCCGCCGAGAAAACGCTGGTGGCCGTTGGCCGCCGCCCGCTGACGACCAACTTGGGGCTGGAGTCGGTGGGGTTGTCTACCGACCGGGGATTCCTCCGCGTGAACGATCAGATGGAAACAAACGCCAAGGGCGTGTATTGCATTGGTGACGCCAATGGGCGCTGTCTGCTGGCCCATGCGGCTTCGGCCCACGGGGTGACGGCGGTGCAGAACGCTCTGGGACACAAGGAATCGTTGACGGCCCCGGTTCCGGGCGCCGTCTATACCTATCCGGAAATCGGATCGGTTGGACTGACGGCCCAGGCGGCGCGGGCGCAGGGGATTCCCATCGCCATCGGAAACTTCCCCATCGGTCACCTGGGCAAGGCCATGGCCGTGGGCGATGGAGAAGGCTTCGCCAAGGTCATCCGCCATCGCGAAACCGGCGCGCTTCTGGGCGCGCACCTCATCGGCCATAATGCGACGGAGTGCATAGCCGCGGCGGGCGCCATGATCCATCAAGGGGCCACAACCGAGGACCTGGCCGAACTCATCATTGCCCATCCGTCCATCAGCGAATCGCTCAAGGAAGCGGCGGAAGACGCTCTGGGCGTCGCGTTGCACCTTCCTCCCCGGCAGGTGACTCAGCTGGCCCTTTAATTGGCGACTTCTGGAAGAGTTGATGCCAATGAAGCCATGGGGGAAGGTGTGCTTGGGGGGGAATGTCCGGTCGACGTTAAGGCCATTTTTTCAATTTTTGCGTCCATCATGGTGGACATGACAAGGAATCATTCACCGAGGGGGTCCAGTTTGACGGGCCGGCCTTGATCTGAAAGGGTCCATTGAGGATACCGCCGAGATGAAACCAAGAGCCGATATTTCGCGGATAGGGCTGGAGGGAGCGCTCATGGCGTTTTCCCCCTTACCATTGCTGTTCGCCTTCGCGGGAGTCGAATCGGAGGACGGATCCGGTTGGCGAACGGCGTTGGCGGCGTTGGCGGTTTTATTCTGTTTTCTGTGCGCTTTGACCCTTCTTCGCCGTCCGGCTATCGGGAAACTGTTCGGCGTCGGAGCGGGGCTGTTAAGTTATGGCGCCGCTTTCCCATACCTTTCCACCCGGCCCTTCATCGCTTTGGCCGGATCCGTGAGCCTCATCTATGTGGTGTCCGTTCTCTTGGATTTCAGAGTTGGCGCGTCAACGGGGCCGTCCAGCCATTCGGACCGTTGCCTCCAGCGGGCCCGATGGGCGGCTTTGTCAGCCCTCGGGGTCACGGCTATTTCTTTTTTATTTACCGAATCGGTCCACCTCCTGGAGATTTGTGTCGCGGCCGCCACAGCGCTGATCGCGCAATTTCTCTTTCTGAATTGGACATTCGCGATGCGGGCCCCCTTTCGCATGGCCGCCGCTGTGATGGGCATTCTGTTAATCTTCCTTTGGTTGCCCTCCCTTTCCGCTCCCCTGATGACCGCGCTGATCGCCCTGTTGAGTTTATCGAATCTTCTGATGATGCCCCGGTATAAAGGTTTTTTTGAACATGAGGAACATTGGTGGGAAATATTGATTAATCATCCGGGCCGAATTCTTTTTACGACTTTTTTCCTACTCTGCCTGGTCGGTTCCCTTTTGCTGGCCCTCCCGGCCTCGACAGCAAAGGGTGAAATCGCCCTCATTGATTCGGTCTTTACCTCGGTCAGCGCTGTTTGCGTGACCGGGCTGATTGTGCTCGACACTCCCAACGATTTCACGTTGCCGGGCCAGATATTTATTTTGCTCCTCATCCAGTTGGGGGGCCTGGGCATCATGAGTATTACGATCGTGGCCCTTCATGCCATGGGTCGCCGTCTGAGCCTCCGGCATGAGCGGCTATTGGTGTCCATGACCGATACGAACCATCAGAATCTGGTCCGATCTCTTGCGACCATTCTCAAATTCACTTTTGTCACGGAGGGGTTGGGGGCGATTGTGTTGATAAACGCCTTTTATTTTAACGGCGATTCCCTGGGCCAGGCGAGTTGGAGAGGAGTGTTCACAGCGGTTTCGGCCTTCTGCAATGCCGGATTCGCCCTCCAAAGCGACAGTTTGATTTCCTATCAGGACAATGCGCTCGTCCTTCATACGGTTGCGGCTCTGATCATCCTGGGCGGCATGGCCCCGGCAACCTGTATTGTTGTTCCGAGATGGTTGATGGGAAAACGGATTCCCATACCGGCGCGCATCGCTTTGATTACTTCGATTGTGCTGTTGTTTACCGGAACGTTTTTTATGCTGGCCTTCGAATGGAACGGCATTTTGGCGGGCCTGTCTCCTGTTGATAAACTAACCAACGCCTGGTTTCAATCGGCAACGCTGCGAACGGCTGGATTCAATTCGGTGGATATTCCCAGCATTTCGAGTCCGACCTTCCTTGTAATGCTCACGTTTATGTTTATCGGAGGGAGTAGCGGCGGCACGGCCGGTGGCGTGAAAACGGCCACCATCGGGATCCTGGCCATGACCTTCTGGTCCAATATTTTAAACAGGGAACACATCATCACGCAACACCGGCGCATTCACCCCGGGACGATATACCGGGCCATCACCATTGTTTTTGCCGGCGTCGCCATCTGGATCCTTGTGGTGATGATGCTGGAGATTACCCAGAGTATTTCTTCCCGCAACCTCATCTTTGAAGCGACATCGGCCATCGGCACGGTGGGTCTGTCCACCGGCGCCACCCCGCTGTTGGATGAAATGGGGAAAGTCATTGTGATCATCGCCATGTTCGCCGGGCGCATCGGTCCCATTTCCCTGTTCATGCTTATCAATGATGATCAGACCGTTTCCGATCTGAGATATCCGATTCAGCGTGTGTCCATCACATGAAAAAGAGGAAAAACCATGGCGCAACAAATCATAATAATCGGACTGGGACAGTTCGGGATGTCGCTGGCTCGAACGCTCTCTGAAAAAGGAGCGGAGGTTCTGGCCGTTGATGCGAACAAGTCTCTGGTTGAAGAAGCCTCAGCCTTTGTGGCGGAGGCGGTGGTGATCGACGCGACGGATGAGGCGGAACTGGCGCGGCTGGAGCCGCGCAAGAGGGATTCGGCGGTTTGCGCCATTGGCGATGATTCCAAAGAAGCGTCGATTATCTGCACCGCCCTGTTACGACAGATGGGCGCGCCCGTGGTGATTGCGCGCGCAAACGACAAAATGCACAAGCGAATCCTGCAACTCGTCGGCGCCCATCAGGTCATTAATCCCGAGCAGGAATTTGGCAAGCGTTTTGCCAATCGCCTTCTGTATCGTGATGTCATTGTGGATACCAATCTCGGAGAGGACTTGCACCTCACGGAGATCCGAATTCAACCCGCCATGATCGGAAAGAATCTCCTGGAACTTTCCTTGCCGAAGCGTTTCGGCGTGATGGTGGTTGGCATCCGGCGCGGGAATCCGCCCCGTGTGCTTCAGCCGTCAGCCCATGCGCCGTTAGAAGCGAATGACAATCTCATCATTGTCTCAAATGAATCCGCCATCCCCAAATTAACAAAGGAGTTTCAGTCATGAAACTCGCTCAATCCGTAAAGATGGGCGCCTGGCTTCTTGTGTTAATGAATCTGCTGGTGGCGTTTGGATCCATCCGGACATTTATGCGAATGGCCCCGGCCATTGAGGTGATCATTGCCCAGAACGCCGTTTCCCTCGAAGCCGCGGAACAAATGTTGGCCGCCCTGGCCCAGAGGGAATTTGTCGACCATTCAAATGATGGAATCATTGAATCGTTTCGTAGCGCCATGGATCGGGCCAAAAATAATGCAACCGAAAAAGATGAGTCGGCGGTGATCGAAACGATTTCCCTCTATTATGTCGAGGCCTTTAATGGAGATGATCTCTCTCTGGGGGAAACCGTCTCGGCCATTCGCGAATTGGGAAATATCAATCGAAGCGCCATGCGGCGGGCGGATCTGAAAGCCCGCCAGATGGGATATGCCGGCGCCTGGGGCGTTGTATTCATGGCGACAACGGCCTTTGTCATTGGAATGCTGTTCCTGCGTTCCTTGCGGAAAAATCTCTCCGAACCCATGGAAGAGATTGATCTGGTCGTCACGGCCTTTCGGGAAGGGGACCCGATGCGACGCTGTACCATCGGCAATCCATCCCGAAGCGTAAAAAAGATATTTGAAAATATCAATGAACTGTTGGATATGCACAGTCCCCCGCGAAACCCCGACGAGCGGTAGATATCCGGTTCGCGCCTCCCCCGGTTAACCGTTCGTCGCTGGTCGGCGGTTGTGTTATCGCGTCGGAGTATGAACATCAATTCCGGAAGGGTTCTCAAACTATTCCTGTTATGGAGTCTTTATCGGTGACTTTCCCTGACGACCCCACCCAACGGCTGCGGGCGGGGCTGGTGGCATTGGGGCTGGACTCGGTCCGAACGGATCGGGTTTGCGCGCCTCTGATGGCCTACGCCTGCCGGCTGGAGGCGGCCAATCGTTCGACCAATCTGACACGGGTCGGATCATTGACCGCCATTGTGGACCGGCACCTGTTGGACGCCACAGCCGGGTATTTGTATGCCGAAAAACAGGGGCTGGTCGCGGGGCATGTGATTGATGTGGGCAGCGGACAAGGGACGCCGGGTCTGATCTGGGCGATTTTGGGCGGATTTGACCGGGTGGTATGTTGCGAAGCCACCGGGAAGAAAGCCGCGTTTATTCGTGACGCCGCCGACGCGTTGGGGTTGAATGCCCTGGAGGTCGCCGCTGCGCGCTCGGAGAGCCTGGGGCGTGATCCGGCTCATCGCGACGCCTATGATCTGGCCGTGGCGCGCGCCCTGGCGCCATTGAATGTCCTCATTGAACTGACGGCTCCATTTATCAAAACCGGTGGCGCCGCCATCTATTTCAAGGGGCGGGCTGTGGACGAGGAACTGGCCGCGTCCCAACGGGCGGGGGATGAACTCGGCCTTGCGTTCCAAAGGCCCCTTCGCTACGCTTTGCCTTGTGATGATGGCGGGGGCGTGTTTCTGTTGGGACAAAAATGTGGCCCGACACCCGACCGGTATCCTCGCCGGCCCGGCATGGCGGCCAAGCGTCCGTTGTAATCCCGTCAACAGGCCGGCGCGCCAGGTATGGCTATGGAGTGAGCGCATGTTTCAACTGAGGCAATGGAAACAAATAACGGGTGCGGGATTTGTTTGGTGGGCGGCGATCTTGTGTGGGGTCGCGCCGCAAGGCGCCACGGCGGCCACCACAGCCACGGTGACGAAGGCGCCCTTCGGCCGAATGCCCGACGGGCGTGTCGTTGAGATATACACCCTCACCAATTGCAACGGCCTGCGGGCTCGCGTGATCACGTACGGCGCCATTCTGGTCTCCATGGAGGTTCCCGATCGCGACGGCCGCCTGGGCGATGTGGTTCTGGGCTTCGACGATTGCGACAGCTATATCCAGCGCAATCCCCTCTTCGGCGCTGTCGTGGGGCGATACGCCAACCGCATTGGCGGCGCCCTTTTTACCATCGACGGGACCACATACCAACTGCCGAAAAATAACGGCCCGAATCATATCCATGGCGGACGCGAGGGTTTCGCCAAAGTCTTGTGGGAAGGGCGTCCTTTGGAGATTGACACCCATGTGGCCGTACAATTGACCTACCACAGCGCCGATATGGAAGAAGGGTATCCCGGCGCGCTGGACGTGACGGTCACCTATGTCCTGACCAACAATAATACGCTGGCGATCCGCTATCAAGCGAAGACGGACAAGGCGACCCATGTCAACCTGACGAATCACACGTATTTCAACCTGGCCGGCGAAGGGGATGTGTTGGATCACGCGTTGCGGTTGAGCGCCGACCGCTACACTCCCTTTGGCCCCGGACAGATCCCCACCGGCGCCGTGGAGTCCGTCAAGGGAACGCCCTTGGATTTCACGACCAGCAAAACCATTGGTCGGGATATTGCGCAGGTGGGCGGTTATGATCACAATTTTGTCCTGAACGGCTCGGTCGCGGAGCCGCGGGCGGTGGCGTGGGCGCGAGATCCCAAGAGTGGCCGGATGATGACGGCCTATACCAGCGAACCGGGAATGCAATTGTACACGGCCAACGGCTTCAATGGCTCGCTGAAGGGCAAGGGCGGGCAGGGGTACGTCAAGCACGCTGGTTTCTGTCTGGAAACCCAACACTATCCCGACTCGCCAAACAAACCGAATTTCCCGTCCACCCTGTTGCGGCCGGACGAAGAATATGATACGGTGACGTATTTTAAATTCAGCGCGAAATGAGGTCCGCGCGGAATCTCTTTATGATGAAGGATAAGCACAATCTTGAGTCTTTCTGCAAACAAATCGGATCCCGATGAAACGACGTTGAGCGCGGCCACGCTGTTGGACCGGCTCCAAAGGCTTCAGGCGGATTTCGAAAACTACCGAAAACGGGTGGAAAAAGAAAAAGCCCGCATGGAAGATAAGGCGCGGTCTGAGCTGCTTCAGGAACTTTTACCGGCCTTTGACGCCCTGGAACAGGCGACGGCCACACCACCGCCCGACGCGACCGACGTCCAGGCCTATCATGAAGGCATCCGGGCCGTGGAACGTCAGTTCCACGCCGTGTTTGATCAAGCGGGCGTCGAGCGGATGCGCTCTCTCGGTCAGCGCTTCGATCCCCGCATCCACGAAGCGGTGGGACTGGAGCCGCCCACAGCCGAGTATCCCGACGGAGTGATCTGTCGAGTCCTGCAGGAAGGCTATATCCACCGCGGGGAGCTGATGCGGTCGGCGCGAGTCATCGTGGCCGGAAACGACGGGCCTTCCAGATTGGACGTGCGCGTATGAGTCGAACGGATTATTATAAAGTGCTGGGCGTGGCGCCGACGGCGTCGGCCGACGAAATCAAGAAGGCCTACCGCCGGCTGGCCCAAAAATACCATCCTGACAAGGCGGGCGGCGAAAAAGACGCTGAGGACCGATTCAAGGAAATCGGCGAAGCCTATGATGTCCTGGGCGATCCGGCCAAGCGGCGCAATTACGACGCCATGCGCCAGGGCAACCCCTTTACCCGGGGAGGCCGCGGTGGCGGCGGCGGCTTCGGCGGCGGAAATATCTTTGGCGACGGCATGGGGGGCGGAGGATTTGAAAACTTTAGCGGCGACCCCCAAGGCGGCTTCGCCGGCATCTTCGAGTCCCTCTTCGGCGCCGGGGCCGAGGGCCGCGCCCGTCGTCAGCGTCCGGGACAAGATATTGTCACCAATCTGGAAATCCCATTTGAACTGGCGGTACGCGGGGGGAAACAGAAAATCACCGTCCGGCATCAGGACCCCGAAAATCCCGGCGAAATCAAAACCCGGGATGTGACGATCAAGATCCCCCCCGGCGTTCAGGACGGGCAAAAAATCCGACTGGCCGGAGCGGGGCAGCCCGGACCCAACGGCGGTCCGGCCGGTTCGCTCCTGATCACGGTTCGCGTGGGCTCTCATACCGTCTTTACCCGCGAGGGATCGGATTTGTTTTCCAAGGTAAGGGTGGATTTGAGCACGGCCGTTCTGGGCGGACAAACACGCGTGCAGGTCCTGGACAGCCATGTGACGCTCAAGATACCGCCCGGCACACAGCCCGGCCAGAAATTCAAAATCCGAGGTCAGGGCGGCGTCAAACGCGACGGCAGCCGTGGCGATCATTTTGTATCCATCGAAGTGGTTCTGCCCAAAAAACTGACACCCGAACAAGAACAGCGATTCCGGGCCTTCCTGGACACCCTGAATCCATAAGCGCTCAGGCGCGGAAATCGCGAGACGGAGAAACGACGATGGCGCGAATGGCGATTGACGGATGGCGAGGGGCGACCTTGGCCGGGATGCTGGTGGGATGGGGGCTGCTGATGCTGGCGTGTATCGGGCCCAGCGAGCCCCTGTCAGAGGCCCGCTTCATGTTGCCGGTTGCCGATCCAACAGGCCGACCCTTTGACGCGCGACGCATCGAATGGGTGGAGCAGGAACTGATGCGGCGATTTGGACAGTATGTCTTTGAAGGAACCGCCGAACGCGAAGTGGCGGCGCCGTATCACCGACCACGCCGCGAAACCGTCCGGCGATACCTTGTCCATGTGCCGCCCTTGCAGTTTGGCGCCTTTGAGCGTTTCATGAAAGAGGTGAAAAAAGAATTCAACCTTGATTCGCTTAACGTCGTGTATTCAAAGCGAAAGATTGTCCGACTTTAGGCGGCGACGGCGTCAGGGGGCCATCCCTCCGGCTCTGTCTTTTTCCGATTCCCGAGATTGCGAAATTCATGCCCGGAACCACACCGTAGCGGTCTTGCCAATGCAGCGCGACCGCCACGATCGGATCCCGGAGTTTCATGGCATCACCCTCTCAGACGATCGTCAGTTCGTCGCCCATTTCCTTTTGCAATTTCCGCAATGCCGTTTTCAGTTCGCCGACCTTGTCGGCGTATTTTGGATTGGTGGCCAGATCGTTCATTTCCAGCGGATCGTTCTTCAAGTCGAAGACTTTAATTTTGTCGATCTTGGGATAGT
This sequence comes from Candidatus Sumerlaeota bacterium, assembly GCA_017161665.1. Lineage (GTDB taxonomy): Bacteria > Sumerlaeota > Sumerlaeia > JADFCT01 > JADFCT01 > JADFCT01. Next base: position 8,843 of record JADFCT010000011.1, on the reverse strand, counting down.
GAATGAGTTTGAAGTCGCCGAGCGTGACCATCCGTTGGAGTTTCATATAGGCGCCGTAGATGGCGTCGTATTGCTGCTTCCGCCGCCCGTCGATGAGGGGCAGGAGGCTCTTGAATTCGATGTGTTCCGGTTCGGCCGTGGCGCCCGCCACGTCCAGGGCCGAGGCCATGATGTCCTGTAAATAGACAGGCGTGTCGATGCGCTTGTTTTTCGGAATGCCGGGGCCGACCACGAAGAGCGGCGGACGGACGCTGTGGTCGTACATGTTCTGCTTGCCGATCAGGCCATGATGGCCCACAGCCAGACCGTGGTCCGCCGTAAAAAAGATGTACGTGTTGTCCGCCTTGCCCGATGCCTCCAAGGCGTCCAGAATCCGCCCCACCTGCGTGTCCATGTGGGTGATGATGGCGTAGTATTCCTGGCGGTTCACCTTGACCGCATAGGGCGTGCGCGGGAAGGGGGCGAGGGCCTCGTCCCGCAGGCTTTTGCTACAGCCGATGGCGTCTTTGTCCGGATATTCGGGCAGGAAGTTCTTGGGAAGTTTGATTTGTTCTGGAGGATACTTATCAACATATTCCTTGGGCGACTGCCTGGGGTCGTGGGGAGCGTTGAAGGCCAGATACATGAAGAAGGGAGTGTCCTTCATTGCCGCCATGTTCATGAAATCGACGCCGTGATCGCCCAGCACTTCGCTCCAGTGTTTGCCGCCTTTCCAGAAGCCTTCGAATTTCGGGTCATACGGCGACCAGGGATCGGGCTGACCCTCGATGGGGCGGTTATATCCGGCCTTGGTCTGATTGGGCATTCCCGGGCGCACGTCGCGCACATGGTCAAAGATCTGATCGGGTTTCGGCCCCTGGACGTGCCACTTGCCGCTCATGTAGGTTTCGTAGCCGGCCGCCTTCATCCGCTGGGACCAGAACCGCCCCGCCTCGCCCTCGGCCTTGAGGTTTGGCTCCAGTTCTTTCGCCCGCCACACGAAACGGCCCGTGTTCAACATGGTCCGGCTGGCCACGCAGACGGCTCCGTGCCAGGCGCCCATGTTATAGGCATGGGTAAAGGTCACGCCCCGCCGGACCAGACGATCCAGATTCGGCGTCTCGATCTCGGCGCAACCCAACGCCCGCACCGCCTCGTAGGTCATATCGTCGGCAAACAGAAACAAGACGTTCGGTTTGTTCTTCACCTGTCCCGGGCTCAAGCGATTCAATCCCGCCAGCGCGCACGCGCACGCGCCCATCCCCACACTGCGCAGAAAATCCTTACGTTTCATAATCCAGCCGCCTCCTTTGATCCGTATTGATTCATCCATTTATCCGATATCCAGGGCGGGCAGGCAAGGCGATTTCCGTTCCTTCAATTGCCTTGCGTCGGATAACCATAATACAGATACATGGCCCCGTAGGTCCAGTTGGACCCTTTCATGCCTGGGAAATTCAGGCGGTCCATCATCAAGGCGATATAGGGGGCCGGGTAGCCTTCGGGCAGAGGGATGACGCTGGGCCAGATGCGTGTGCCGGTTTCGTCGTTCCACGGGGGGCGGTGGATTTGGAGTTCGCCGGCCGGTTTCAGATCCGGGTACGTTCGGATATAGACTCTGCGGTCGGCGCTGCCGAAGAGGGCATAGCGTTTCCCGCCGATGGTTTGGATTTGCGTGCCGGTGCTGTCCATTGTGACGGGTCCCGCGATTCGCTCGTAGGGGCCGTCCCACTTTTCGGATTCCCGAATGACGGCTTTGTAGCCACCGTGATTTTCGCAGAGCAGCATCCGCCATTTCCCCGCCTGTGAATCGTAAATGCACTGCGGATCTTCATAGTCGCCGACCAGACCGGTGGGCCGGGCCTTCATGATCGAAAAGCCCTGAAGCGGTTCCCGTTCGCTGTGTATGGTCCAAATTTCCTTTTTTTCTTTCTTTTCCGGATCGCCATAGGAGGAAAAACCCGTCGTAAAACCCCGCCATTCGTTTTGACTTCGATCGTAGAAGATGTTCGAGGCCAGATCGTTTCGCAACAATCCATCGCCGCGATCATAGACGATGATCCCCTCGAAACGGATATCGAAGACGGAGGGATTTAAACTGAAAACGCCCTGAAGGGAATGCGCCAGTCCGCGTCCCCGGACGGACATCAATATCCACAGACGCCCGTCTTTGAACAAGGGGGAGCCGTCTTCGGTTGTCACGGCCCGGATGTCGGCTTGTCCCAGCCCGGGCGACAGCGCTGCCTGGGCTTCCTCGACCGTCACAGACGCGCCGGCTTCGAGTTCGTTGGAGAGGCAAAACTCGAAGCGCCGCATCCATTCCTTTTTGCGGAGGTCAAAGTGTTTGGGGAAGTCCACCTGCCCGATGAGGGTCGATCGTCCTTCACGCTCGACGAGACAATTCGCCCCGGCCCCCAGCATCTGGACTCGCAGGCGGATGGGGGCGTCGTCCCGCATGGCCTCTGGCAACGCCATGTCCTGACGTTCGACTTCCTCGCCATCCTTGACGACGACATAGCGAACAGATTGCCACATCCCATCCTGCGCCACCAGCGCGGCGGCGATTCGATGGTCCGCGTCCGTATCCCGAAACAGCAGACCGACCGCCCCCGACCCATCGAATGCGTCAACGGCCACGTCATAGGAGGCGAAGGGATTGAATCCACCGATCCAGCGGATGGAGGAGGCCTTTTCCGGAGAATGTATCCGCAGCCGTCCGCCTTCGATGTCCAGTCCGGGAGCGTTTCCGGAGGAGCCGACCTCGGGATGCGTCACATCCAGCCCGACGACTGTTGCCGGCCACAGGCCGGAAAGGGGAATTTCCTGCGATCGGTCAAAGACCATCCGCCGCGCCGCTTGTCGGCGAAACGCCAACTGATCCGGGGCAATATCATCTGCACAGACATCGGTCAGACAACCAACCAGGATAAATGCCTGGACGACATAGACCCAAACAACCTTCGCCCCCTGCATTAATATCTTCCGTTCCATGATCCCGCCGCCTCCGTGGGTAAGTATTTTCATATGTGTTTATCCAATATTCCGGACAAGGGGGCAAGGCGTATTCCGGCTTCCCCAATCGATGGAGCGCCTTTGGGACGAAAGCCGTTCAGCCTTGAGCCGGCATATACACATCATCCCGGCCAAAACGATGACGGTGACATGGTAAAAGTGAGCGACGTCGTGATGCGGGACCTGCGCCTGTCGCCCGACAAAGCCGTTATCATTGAAAAGGCTGCCGAATCCGCGCGACGCGCTGAGGAGCATAAAGCGGAAACAGGGCGTTATTATGACATTCCCGAACAAGCCGATTACTCGGAGGTTCTGGCAGAAGTCGAAAGGCTACGGCAAAAGGCGAAAGAGTCGGAGTCCGCTTCTAACTAAAGGACTCACTTGAAAATTTGAATCAAGCCGCGTCATTGTGAAACAGCAGACCGATTTGGTATACTATCAAAAAATGGGTTTGGATCATAACGATATGGCCTTCATCTTTGGCCAAGCATATTAGCCGTCGGCGCCGTCACGCTTTTTGCGCGCTGCGCGGCAAAAATCGCGCCGGCGCCTCAGTTTCTATTCACCTTACCCAGGGCTCCGCTCCCTATCGGTCGCTCCACCCTGGGCTATTATGTGCCGCCCCTACCGGGGCTTTGCGGATGTTTGGTTCCTTGGACGCGGGCCTGAAAAGGCAGCGCCATACCGCGCCCCGATGCGCTTTACGTCTTCGCGTCTTTGCGCCTTGGCGTTTAGCGCAACCATCTTCTTTTCCTTCTATTCTTCATGGTTCGAAAAAAAAGATTACACTGCGCCGCGCCCGACAGTACTTCGCGTCTTTGCGCCTTGGCGTTTACAAAGATTCCACCGCGCCACGCCCCGATGTTCTTTTCATCCGTTTGTGTCCATTTTTATGGACATGGGTCACACTCGGAAAAAAAAGATTCCCTTTCTTCAAATCCCCCGATGCGGCCGGCCTTCGTGTCAATTCACGTCCGTCGTGGATGAAGCGATCCCCGCAACCATTGGTTCGGGATCGTTAGGGCGCTTCCTCGTTCTTTGCTTTTCGAGCCAATTGGAGGAGGGGTTTGACGTGGGCGGCCAGGCGCGAGAGGGCGGCCAGTTGTTTCTTGGCTTCGCCGATTTCACGGGCGGGGATTCCGAAGACCATTTCGCCGGGCCGGACGTGATTGGACACGCCGGTCTTGGCGCCAACGATGGCGCGTTCGCCAATGGTGATGTTGTCGCGAACGCCCGCCTGCGCGGCCAGCACGGCGTAGTCGCCGATCTGTACACTGCCGGCCACACCTGCCTGTCCGGCCAGAATGGCGTGTTTGCCGACCTGGACATTGTGGGCCACCTGGCAGAGGTTGTCGATTTTGGCGCCTTCGTTGATGACCGTGGCGCCGAAAGTGGCGCGGTCGATGGACACATTGGATCCGATTTCCACGCCGTTATGAATCACGACCGTTCCGGTCTGTGGAATCTTGATCTGCCGGCCTTCGTGTTCCACATAGCCGAAGCCATCGGCGCCGATCACGGTTCCGGAATGGATGATGACGTCGTCGCCGATTTGGATGTCGTAATAGAGCGTCACGTTGGGATGGATCACGGATCGGGCGCCGATCCGGGTGGATCGGCCCACGCAGGCGCCGGCGCCGATTTGGGTTGCGTCGCCAATGACGGCGTCATCTTCAATGACGGCGTTGGCGCCCACATGGACATCCCGACCCAGTTGAGCGGTCGGCGCGACCACGGCAGAGGGATGAACGCCCGGCTCGGGCTTGTAGGGCTGATGGGTTTTGATTAACACGGAAAAGAAGGCGATTTTGGGGTCGGCCACGGCGATGGTCGTCATGGGAGCGGGCTTGTCGAAACCGACGGGGACAAAGACACAGGCCGCTCGGCACCGATCCAGGCGGGCCAGGTATTTGGGGCCGCCGGCGAAGGTCAGTTCGCCGGCCCCGGCCATATCAAACGCATGCAGTCCCGTAATGATCGTGTCCGCGTCGCCCTGGAGTTTGCCGCCGGTCAGGGCCGCCAGTTCACCTGCTTTGAATTCCATAGCCGATCGTTCCTTTGTGTGTTCATTTTTTGGGGGAAAACGCAAAGAGTCTTCCATGTCCATATAAATGGGCACAACCAATGATAAAAATGACTTTGAGGCGCAACGACGCAAAGAACGCCGGGGCGTGGCGCCACTACCCCACAAGGCCCGCATCCCAAACGCCACGGCGCAACGACGCACAGAACGCCAGGGTGTGGCGCAGATACCATATAAGGCCCCACGTCCCAAACGCCAAACATCCGCCAAGCCCCTGGAAGGGGCGGCACATAACAGCCCAGGGTGGAGCGACCGATAGGGAGCGGAGCCCTGGGTTAGAGACGATATCCTTGAGGCGCCGGCGCGATTTTTGCGGCGAAGCAAGCAAACAATCGTGACGGCGCCGACTGTTATCCCTCATCCACCGGCAACGGGCGATGGGTGAAGGCGCGCCCGTCGGGGCCGGAATACTGGGCCACCGTCTGTCCTTCGCCGCGCAGGATGTATTTGTAGATGGTCAATCCCTCCAGGCCCACCGGCCCCCGGCTGTGTATCTTGCCGGTGGCGATGCCGACCTCCGCGCCTAATCCGTACCGGAATCCGTCGGCGAATCGGGTGGAGGCGTTGCGCATGACGGAGGACGAATCCACGCGGCGGATGAATTTCTCGGCCACGTCGTCCGAGGTCGTGACGATCGTGTCGGTGTGGTGGCTGCCCCAGGTGTTGATATGGTCCACCGCCTCATCCAGTCCGTCCACACTGCGCACAGCCAGCGTCAGGTCCAGAAACTCGGCGCGCCAGTCGTCGTCCGTGGCCGGGGCCATGTCGGCCTCCGGCGCGAGGGCGCGTATCCGTTCGTCGCCTTTGAGCATCACGCCATTGTCTTTCAAGGCCCCGATCAGCCGTCGCGTCGCGTCCGCGGGCCAGGCCGCATCGATCAGGAGCGTCTCGGCGGCGTTACAGACAGCCGGGTACTGACACTTGCTGTCCACGGCCACGGCGATGGCCTGATCGGGATCGGCGTCGCCGTGGATATAGACATGGCAGACGCCGTCCTGATGACCCGTGACGGGAATCTTGGTATTATCCATGATATAGCGCACGAGGTCGTTGCCGCCGCGGGGAATAATCAGGTCGATGTATTGATCGAGTCCCAGGATGCCGGCCACGTCCTCACGGGTTTCGAGGAGGTGGATCCATCCGGCGGGCGCGCCGGCGGCTATGGAGGCTTCGGCGATCACGTCGGCCAGAATGCGATTGGTCCGGGCCGCCTCTTTGCCGCCTTTGAGGAGGATGGCGTTGCCGGATTTGAGACACAGCGAGGCGATCTGTGGCAGGGCATCGGGGCGGGATTCAAAGATGGTGCAGATGACGCCAATGGGACAGGCCACCCGCGTCAGGATCAGCCCCGTGTCAAGTTCGGTCGCCTTCTGAACGATGCCGATGGGATCGGGCAGTTTGGCCACGGCTTCGAGGCCCGCGATGACGTCCGCGAATTTGCTGCGGAGCTGGAGCCGTTTGACCAGCGGACGGGCGAGCTGGCCCTTGGCGCACAGGGTTTCGGCATTGGCCACGTCTTGCGCGTTGGCCTCCAGGATTTCGTCGCGACGCGTCTCAAAGGCTCGGGCCACGGCCAACAGGGACTTGTTGCGCGCCTCGGTGGAGGAATCGCCCAGCAAGATGGAGGCGCGGCGAGCCGCCTGGGCCGCCTGAACCGCGGCGCTTGTGTGATCGCTCATATCGTTTGCCTTGATTGAATGGTTTGCATGGTTTTTCGAGTTTTTTGTTTAGGTGTAAACGACTGGGGGACGCTGTCACCCAGATCCCCTGCCAGGGACTTCATGTCCCTGGACACGATCATGTCCTTGGACACGATCGTGAACCTTTCCTGTTTATGAATCCCATCCCACTTCGCGCCATTGGTCGTGCGCCGGATCGAGGATTCCAGCGGTGGCCCGTCCAGTGAGCCAGGCGCAGGCTTCTCCGGGATTGATGAGGCGCAGGCCACCTTCCCGGACGTCCACGCGCTCGTGAGTATGGCCGCTGAAATAATAATCCGCGTCCGGATAGATGGCCCGGACTTCCTCGGCGCTCATGGGATAATGATGGGCCACGATGACCTTGCCGTCCGCTTCCAGTCGGATGGGGCCGTCTTCGATGACGCCCCAGGGGGCGATGGTCTTCTTCAGGCCCTCGCGTTCGCCGTCATTGTTCCCATAGATGGCCCGGAAGGGGATGCGCTGCGCCAGGCCGGCGAATCGTTTGGCGGCGAAAGGGGCGACCAGATCGCCCAGGTGCAGGATCATCTCGATGCCTTCGTCCTCAAAAAAGCGAACAAAGCGGTCGATATAATCGCAGCGATCATGGGTGTCGGAGATAATGCCCAGTTTCATGTCGGCCCATCCTTTCCGCCCCGCTCAGTCGAAATACGCATCCCCCGCGGCGGCGCGCAATTGATCGAGGGTAATGGGGCCTTCGCGCAAAATCCGCCAGGGCCGGCTGGTCAGGTCCAGGACCGTGGAGGGCGGCGCGTCGCCCGTGGGGCCCCCGTCGAGAATCAGGTCCAGGGTGTCTCCGAAGAGATCCCGGATGACGGTGGCCGATTCGGCGGGGGGCTCGCCGCTGATGTTGGCGCTGGTCATGGCCAGGGGGCGGCCCAGTTGCCGGATGATGCGCAAGACCCACGCGTGATTCGGCATCCGCACGCCGAGGGTGTCGTCGAGGGACAGGGCCGAAAAGGATTGCGGGTACTTGGGCAGGATGGCCGTCAGCGGCCCGGGCCAGAAAAGGTTCAAGAGTCCCCAGACCGTATCGTCGCGCAAAGGGGTCAGGTGGCGCAACATGTTCAGGTCGCTGATCAGCAGGGGCACGGCCATGGCCGCGTCGCGTTGCTTGATGCGATAGATTTCCTGAATGGCCTCGGCGTTCGTGGCGTCGGCGCCCAGGCCATAGACGGTATCCGTGATCATGGCCACGACGCCGCCGTTGAGCAGGGTGTCCACGGCCCCGTCCACAGCCATCGGTTCCGGCTCCGCCGCCTGGGCGGCGAGGACCGGCTCCAGATGGGCCGGCCGCTTGGGCAGATTTGATTGTCGGCGAAACGGTTTGGGCCGCGAGGCGTCGCCCGTGTCGCCGGGGCATTCGTGAGAACGCTCACTCATGGTCAGACTGCTTTCAACAGGCAGGAGGTTATCGAACGTCTCTGTCCATTTCCGGGCCCTTCTGCGCCTCAGCGTGTCGTCCGGGACGGCGCGCTGAGGCGATGGATCCAATCCTACAGGGCCACGGGCGCGCACAGTCGTTCGGCTTCGGCCGCCGCCCGCCCGCAGTTTTTACAAATGAATTTGGCGTCGCGAACGATGGGCTTGAGTGCCTCCACGTCGGTTTTCTTCGCCAGCAGCATACACATGTGTTCATCGTGATTGACATGGGTACATGTCGTCATATTGCGGAATCCTTTCGGTTTATGTAAGTACGCAAATCAATCAGGCGATGCGAAAAACGCCCGTCGATTGTGAATAAAGATTCAATCGCAATCGCCCGGTGAAACGCAAGCCTGTAAAGCGGGCGTATCGCGGACCGCGGACCTGTCCGGGCATACTTGGTGGCCCTGCCCGGCGTATCCCACCCCTGCCCGGGATGGTTGAGGTTCTTTAGCCGGCTTCAGCCGGCTCTTCCTTGCCTCCGCCTTCAGGCGGTGGGGGTAAGGGACCATCGAGTTTGGAGCGCGCTTCAGCGCGGCTTCTCGACCGAGGCTTCAGCCATCACCCATGCGCTTTTGGGGATTTCAAAATGTCAGCATTCGGTCGTTCAAGCCCCGCCAGGGGCG
>JADFCT010000120.1 GCA_017161665.1 Candidatus Sumerlaeota bacterium | reverse complement strand
GAAATCAATTATTTTCGGTGTTTCTTTCTGCTGGCTCGATGTCTGCATGGTGTCTTGTTGTTCTTACCGTCACAGGAGAACAGACATCCTCAAAAAGTGGAGAAATGATCATGCAGCCGACGACCATCGCTAATTCCGAATTGCGTTCCGTGGGGCTTTGGGTCATTGGGACCGTAATGATTGTACTACTTCTTAAATCGACAGCCTTCACCCCGGATGTGGATCCCTGGATCGCTCTGGTACGGTATCTTATGGCGCAGAGTGTTTGATTGCGTTCCCCCCCAAGGCGGAGGGGCGCCATCCCGGTGGCGCCAGGGGGGGGATCATGTCCCCAGGGTATGCAGGACCGGTCTCAGATGATCGGCCCCTTGGGAGCGAAAAGCGATGAGGCGCTCTTGTTCGTTTCCACATTTGAACTCGATGTCGATGCGCGGCGTGCCCAGCAGGTCGATATGTTTATCGGCCCATTCGACGGCGACAACAGCCGCGTCGGCCATGAGATCCTCAAAACCGGTGGAGATGACGTCGTCGTCCGAATCCAGCCGATACCAGTCGCAATGATAAAGGGGACAGCGTCCGGTGTAGGCGTTGACCAGCACATAGCTGGGGCTGCGGGCCCCTTCGTCACATTCCATCCCTTCTGCCACGCCCTGAATAAAATGTGTCTTCCCTGCGCCCAGCGGCCCCATGAGCGCCAGCCGGTCGCCCGGCCTCAGGGCTTTCCCCAGAATATAGCCCAGCCGCCGCGTCTCCTCCGGTCCCAGGGAGCGCGCTTGAACATCGCCTGTACTCATGATTCCCCGATCATTCCGAGATACTTGCCCGTCAACAGGGCGCGCAGTTCCCCCTGTCCTTCAATGGGCGGCCCTTCAAAGCGCACGATGGCCAGCCCTCCCTTTTTAATCTTAATGTCGGCTGCGAAATTCATGCCCAGGCATTGAGCCACCATTTCTTCCAAATCCGGATTGTGTCCCACAACTAAGACCCGCCCCTGTCCTTCCAACGGTTCAACCGCCTCACAGACGATTGCCAAATCCGCCCCCGGCGCCAAGTCGGGACGCTCAACCAGCCGATTCGCCAAGCCGTAAGCCTTTGCGACCAGGTCCGCCGTTTGGCGAGCCCGAGGATAGGGGCTGGTTACGATCAAATCAAAGGTTCCGCGAATCCGCTTCATCCCTTTGACGGCTCGCTCCATAATGGCGATACCGCGTTCGCTCAGGTATCGCTTTCGATCGGTCGACGCCCCCGGCGCGCCAATGTCCACAGCCTGGCCATGGCGCAAAAAGAAAAGGTCCAGCATACGATGATCCCCCTGTCTCGAGTGTGCCTGGTCTTCAATCCCAATTGATTTCAAAACCAAAGATGCTTGAAGCGAAAAGGCATCTGTCGTTGCACATGGCGTCCACTTGAATTTAGCCGTTGGAGTCCATGGTCAGGATCGTGGGGCCTGTGCCGGTTCCCCCGATTACTTTTCCCTTTTCCAGACGACAGACACGGTTGGCGATGCTTTCCAAAAACCCCGGATGGTGCGAGACGACCAGGATGGCCTGGGGCAATTGCTCCAGCACCTCGGTTACCCGCGCCGCCGAGGTGGCGTCCAATCCGTTCAAGGGCTCGTCCAGCAACAACACGTCCGGCGTCATAGCCAGCACCGTGGCCAGCGCGATCAGTCGTTTTTCGCCGCCAGACAGGGCGTAGGTGGTTCGGTCTTCATAACCGCTCAATCCCAGGCTTTCCAACGCCCTGGAGGCGGCCGTCCGCGCCGCATCGGCTGAAGCGCCGAGGTTCAGCGGGCCAAAGGCCACGTCATCGATCACGGTGGGACAGAACAGCTGGTCATCCGAGTCCTGAAACACCATTCCCACGCGGCCGCGGATAGCATCGAAATCCGTCCGGCATGTCCGTTCCTGCCCAAACAGTTCCAAGTGTCCGCGTCCGGGCCGCAGCAGACCGGTTATCAAGCGCAACAGTGTCGTCTTCCCACTGCCGTTGGCCCCCGCCAGGCCCAGGGTCTCTCCGGGATACAGCGCCATTTCGACTCCGTCGAGAACCGTTCGACCCGGTCCATACGCATAGGCGACATCTCGCAATTGAATCAGCGCTTCCTTCATAACCACTCCAGCCAGGCCAACGTTCCGCCACCGACCATCACGCCGATAAGAAACACGATGTCAAAACGTCGCAATTGGAACGATTCCAACACATAGAACCGCCCTTGGAATCCCCGCAGCCGCATCGCCTCCATGACCCGTGCCGAACGATCCAAACTGCGCGCAAACATTTGTCCCACCATGTAGCCGTACGTCCGAAAGGTGTGGCGATTGAAGGCCGGCCGAAAGCCCCGCGTCCACATGGCGTCGCGCAGGCGGTGATACTCGCGATGAATCACCTCGATATATCGGATGGTGAACAAAAGCAAATGAGAAAACTTGTCCGGCGCGCCCAGGCGACTCAAGGAAAATCCCAGCTGCGCCGGCTCCATGGAAGCCACCAGCGCGCTCAAGGTCATCAGGATGGCATTGGCCCGCAGGGCGATCAGGCCGGCTCGAGCGACCCCTGCGCCGCTCCAGTGAAGGGGCCCCAGGGCGAACCACGGTTCCCCCGGATAGAACAACGGCATAATCAGAGCCAACACGATTAGAAAACTGTTGAGCCACAGAAGCCGCCGCATGGGGCGAAGCCGAAAATCCCGCGCTGCCGCCATGAAACACACGCCCGTCACAAAAGCCGCTGTCAGGGTCTGGGGGCGCAGACATAAGCATACGATCATGGCGAAACCCATCGCCGTGGCGACACGAACACGCGGGTCAATCGAATGGATCCATGTATGGGGACGTTGTGTCTCAAAAACCAGCATGGTCGCTCAGCATCCTCTTTCCAGGCCCTCCGCGGCCCATATGTCCTCCACTGCCGTCTCAACCATATCCACTGTCACACGACGAATGGCCAGTCCCGGCTGTCCGAACATTTCCTCATCCGTCATCAACGGATCGCCTGCCACCACGGAGCGGTGGCGATGGGCGGCATCGTACGGCGCCCATCGCGCCGGATCCGTCCATCCATAGATGCAAACGGTCGGACAGCCCACTGCGGCGGCCAAATGTTTGGGGCCGGAGTCCGTCGTGACCAGTATCCCCAGCCGTCGGGCGATTTCCGGGAAGGTTCGCAAGTCATCACGGCCGCACAAGTTGACCGCGTCGGTGGCTCCGATAGCTTCAATCAGATCCGAGGCTGCCGGGCGGCCGGCGCCGGCGCCGACGAAAACCAGTCGGGCGTCGGGATGCGCTTCCGTCAGTCGGCGTCCCCACTGCGCCCACCGTTCCGAGGGCCAGGCCTTGTTGGGATGCGTCGCATCCGCATGGACGCCGATCAAAATCCGGTCCGAGTCAATCCCCTCCTTTTGGAACAGCGCGTCCACCCGGTCGCGCGCCTCCGCCGGCCGGGGCCATTCGATGGCCGGGGGAGGCCCTTCCAACCCCAAAGGCCCAAAGAGACGACACAAATTGACCAGTTCCGGAGCCGACATGTCCTTGCGAATCCTGTGGTCCAAGCGGTCATACTGCCACTGACGCGGGAATCCCACATCAGCGTCAAAACTCAGGGTCGGCGCCGACGTGGCAAAGGGTAGGGAGGCGTATTCGGAATGCCAGTAGGGTATGATTGTTAAATGGACAGGCAATTCCCGGAGCAGATAATGATCCTTCAGGTACGTCTCCCGATTGTCCACCGTCACAATGGCGTCCGCCAGTTCCAGCCCCTCATAGAGTTCCCTTGTTCGCGGACCCGTCAACAAGAGCAGCCGACCGCCTTGGGATAAGCCGGTCCGCGCCCATTGCAAGACCGGAGCGAGGATTGTCATGTCGCCCAAAAAGCCGTATGCGGCGACCATGATGTTGTGAATCTTATCGGGAGCGGGCAACTCCCGCCGCGCGCGTTGTCCGACGGACGTTTGGCGAATGGAACGCTTGGTCCAGGCGCTCATTTGGTCGCGCCAGGCGCCCGCCAGCCGGCGCGGCCAATTAAGTCCGACCAGTCCGGGGTCGCCCGCCTGACGACAGGCGCGCAAGTATTCCATCTGGCGTGCGCGCCACATCCGATCTCGGGGCGCCCGGGCGGCGCCGGGAATCCATCCCGTGGCCACGTCGGCCAGGGCGCCTTCGATATAACGCGGTGGTTGGCTCCGCGCCACGGCCGCGCGGGCGTCACGGGTCATGCGCTCCCGGATATAATCTTCAGTCAGGCGCGCGGGATCAATGTCATGGAACACCACAAACGCGGCATCCCATTGACAGCGCCGTCCTTCGATACGCAGTCGCCGCCAGAATGCCGCATCCTCGCGGCCCGCGTCATATCGCGCCAAAGGGCCATCACGCAGGGCTGCGCCGGGCATTTCCTGGAACGGGAAGGCCAGCAATATCTCCCGCCGGACCGCCAGATTCGCTGTTTGCGGCAGGACCGTTTTCCCGCCCGCTTCCGTAAAGGCGCCGGGGGTCGAGAGGCCTATCGCCCAGCCCATTTCCGGATCGAACCATTCGGGGTGGGGGAGTTCTCTGAGCGCAATCACCGGTCCGCCCACGGCGTCGGTCTCCTCAGCCTGCGCAGCCAGTCGTCCCAACCATCCCGTCGCTGGAACGCAATCGTCGTCAATGAAAACGACCCACTCACCCCGCGCCTCTGGAATCGCCCGGTTGCGCGCTGCCGCGAAATCCAGCGTTTCCGATCCTTTGATCCATCGAATCGCGCCGGGCGCTTCATGCTCCAGCCAGTCGCGTGTCCCGTCCTGCGATCCGTTATCGACGACCAACACCTCTTTTGGCTTCGGTGTCTGGAATTCCAGCGCCATCACCAGCCGCCGCAGCATGGCCAGTCGGTCACAGGTCAGAATCACTACCGAAGCGTCGAAGACTGCCGTCATCCGCTTTGCTTGCCCTTTTGAGATTTCATCCGGCGCCATTCACGCAGCACAATCCACAAAAAGCGCGAGTCCCGAATGACATATCGTTTGAAGAGGCGCCGCGGTTCGCAGGCCAGGCGCCACAGCCACTCCAGTCCTGCCCGTCGCATCCAGTGCGGCGCCCGCCGCTGACGGCCCGCTACGAAATCCAGCGCCGCGCCGACGCCCACAGCCATTGCGGCTCCCAAATCCCGCCCGTGGCGAACGAGCACTTTTTCCTGCGCCGGTGTGCCCAAGGCCACAAACAACAGGTCTGGCTTCGCCGCGGCGACCGTTTCGATCAGGGTTCTGATCGCCTGCGCGTCTTCCATCACGCCCATGGGCGGCGCCCAGCTCCCCGCCACGATCAATCCCGGGTACGCGGCTTGCATTCGTCCGGCGCATGACGCGGCGACGCCCGGCTCGCCCCCCAGGAAGAACACCGAAACGTCCCGCGCGGCCGCCCGCCGGCACAGCGCCGGGAGCAGATCGGAACCCGGCGCGCGCGCTATCAGCGGTTGGCCCAGCCAGCGCAGGGCCCATAAGACCGGCGCGCCGTCACATAACACCAAGTCCGCGTTCCGGTAGGCGGCGCGCATTTCGGGGTCTTTTTCCAGCAGGACAATGTGGTCCACATTGGGCGTGACCGCATAGGCGGTCCCCGCGCTGTGCGCCAGGTCCAGAATGCGCTCCACCGCCTCGTCGAAGGTCAGGTTGTCAAATCGCAATCCGAATCCTTCGACCGGTGGCCTATCGACGCCTGCGGCTGTCAAATCCGACTGGCCTTGTCGATCAGGGCGATCATCTCCTTGACGGCGCCTGCCAGCCCCACAAAGACCGCCTGCGCGATGATGCTGTGTCCGATGTTGAGTTCTCCCATGCCCTCAATGGCCGCCACGGGCGCCACGTTGTGGTAGTTCAGGCCGTGGCCCGCATTGACCCGCAAACCCAGCGCATGACCCAGTTCGGCGCCGCGCCGCAGGGTATTCAGTTCCCGTTCCCGCGCCTCACCACTCCTGACTTCGCAAAACCGACCCGTATGCAGTTCGATTTCATCGCTGCCACAATCGGCGGCGGCTCGAATTTGATTTTCATCGGCGTCGATGAACAGACTGACCGGAACCCCCGCGCCGTGAAGTCGCTCAATGGATTTGGCTACGTGGGCGGCGTTCCCGGCCACTTCCAACCCCCCTTCCGTTGTCAGTTCCGCGCGCTTTTCCGGTACCGGCGTGCAAATGTCGGGTTGGATCCGTGTCGTGATGTCCAGCATCTCATCGGTCAGGGCCATTTCCAGATTCAGACGTGTCTGAACCGATTCGCGGAGTCGCTCAATGTCCCGGTCCTGCATGTGTCGCCGATCTTCACGCAAGTGGGCGGTGACCCCCACGGCGCCGGCAATTTCGACAATCATGGCCGCCGCCACGGGATCGGGGAAGGTGATCCCCCGCGCCTGGCGCAGCGTGGCCACATGATCAATGTTTACGGATAAACGCGCCATCGTCTTGCCCACTCCTTCAATCATTCAGTATGCGTCGTCGTTTTTGGGTCCAAGGCTCTCGAAAATACTTCCAACATATCACACCGCTTCCAACGCGCTTCGGGTTCTCGTTCCTTCGTCAACAACGCTGGGGACCATGCGTTTTCTTTCGTTGGTCTGACCGCCTCAGGAAACCGAATCGTATCATTTTGCCGCTTGTCGCTCAACTCATTTGCGCCGGTATCCAGCGCTGGAAAAAAACGCCAAAAAAACACGCCGGATTGGGGGACGGTTCCCAATCCGGCAGGTTCGGTTTACTGGTTATGTGGTAAGGTGACGGACTATGCAGGAGATGCTGCCGCCGCCGGCTTGGCGCCTGCCGCTGCGCGTTGTCCCGTTGTGGGGGGCGCCGCTTGAGGCTTATCGCCCGTGGAGGCGGTGTCAGATGGTTTGCTCTTGCTCTTGTAGTCCGTTATATAAAAACCCGTCCCTTTGAAAATCAGACCGACTCCGGCGCTGATTTGACGCCGGGCCGTTTGACCGCATTCGGGGCAAGGGGCGACCGGCGCGGCCTTCATACTCTGGAATACGTCAAAGGCATGGCCCTGTGGGCATTGGAATTCATAGGTCGGCATGGGACGCTCCTCCCGGATTCAGTGTTTGAATCCGCTGCGGCCGGACCGGAAGGCTTTGGAGAGCGTCCGGTCCGGCGCGCGGTTCGAATTGATCAGTTCACGCTGACCGTGATCTGTTTCGGCTTGGCCGCTTCGGCCTTGGGCAGTGTGAGAGTCAGAACGCCATGACGGTATTGCGCCTCGATTTTTTCCGAATTGACGGTGTCCGAGAGTTGAAACTGGCGGAAGAAGTTGACCAGTCCGAATTCTTCCGCAAAACTTTCGCCTCGGGTCTGATAACTCGGCTGCGCTTTGATGGTCAGAATCTTGTCCTCCACATCGACTTCGATTGTTTCTTTCGTCGCCCCCGGAACGTCCGCCACCACGACGAGCGCGTCTGTGGTTTCATAGATATCGACCGGCGGGACAAGATATCTGGACTCTTCCTGAGTTGGGGCGAGTCCTTTTTCCTCGCTTTTGACGGGAACTGTCGTCTCAGCCATTGTTCGAGCCTCCCTTCGTTCATTTTCAGTTCGTGGTTCGAGCCATTCGCCGGCCCGATCAGTTGATGGTGACGGAAATTTGTTTCGGTTTTGCCTCTTCAGGCTTTGGCAGCCTGATCGTGAGCAGGCCGTTGGTGTAGTTTGCTTCGGCCTGATTCTGATCCACGGGGGCTGGCAGGTTGACTGTCCTGACAAATCGCCCTGCGGCCCGTTCATTGCGATGATACGCGTCGGTTTTGACCTGATCGCCCAATCCCTGTTTTTCGCCCGCGACCGTCAGTTTATTTTCAACGATGGTGATGGTGAGCGTGTCCGGATTCAAACCGGGCGCCAGGGCATCGACGTAGATCGTATCCTGATCCTCGGTCACATTGACGAGGGGGTAAGCGCGGGCAGCCCGTCCGGGGAGAAACGACCAGCGGAAAGCCGGCCCCCGTTGCCAACGGACCGGACGGCGATTCAGAAAGTCGTCCATTTCGCGATGCAAGTGTTCCATTTCTCGAAAGACATCCCATCCGAGACTCATTGTTTGGTCCCTCCCTTCATGCGGTTGGTTGAGTGAATCCGCTGCTTCCAGAAGGGGGCAGCGGTTGATTGCCTTACGCCGATGACTATTGCATAACGTGTGCCATTTTATTTTGCGATTGGGACGGGAACACTTCGGAGGGATGGCGCGTCCGTAAGTCCAGCAATTTGAGGCATTTACGGTGATTTGTCCCAACTCAGTCCGTCAGAGGGAATCCGACATCCAAGGCGAAAAGGCATCGGGATGATTCTAATTGACACACTTTTCATGGAATTCAAGAGAAAAGGTGGCTGTATTTATGGATCCGTTCCGATAAAAGCCATATATTGGCCATTTCGTGTGTTTTGAGTGTATCAAAAGGATTCAATTTGTGTGGGGGGGAGTGGAGACAGGGGATATTGCGCGTTGTCAGTAATATGGGTTCAATCGCCCTCCCCCGAAAATGAGGATCAGGCTTGGAGGCGGCATGGGCATCTGGCCCATGGCTTCGTCCCGGGCAGGCCGTCGGCGCCGTCACGCTTTTTGCACGCTGCGCGGCAAAAATCGCGCCGGCGCCTCAGTCGCTCTTCCTCAGACCCAGGGCTCCGCTCCCTATCGGTCGCTCCACCCTGGGCTACTATGTGCCGCCGCCTTCGGGGCTTGGCAGATGTTCAGATCCTTGGACGCGGGCCTTATCGGACAGCGGCGCCGCGCCCACGGTTCTTTTCGTCTTCGCGCCTTCGCGCGTTGGCGTTTAAAAGATCCCTCCGCGCCGCGGCTTGTCGTCATTTGATGTGTCCATTTTGATGAACATAAGTCAACTCATTGGACAAAAAAAAGCCGGGGACTTGCCCCGGCCTTGCGAATGGCGCGATGAGAAGCGGTCAGCGCGTTTTGATTTCAATCTGTCGAGCGGAGGACTGCGGCGTCTCCTTACGCGGAACGGTGATGGTCATCACACCGTTCTTGAAGGTGGCGGCCACGCCATTTTCATCGGCGTCTTCGGGCAGAGAAAGGACGCGTTGGAAGGAGCCGTATGAGCGCTCGGTCGTGTAGTAGTCCCTTCCTTTATCCTCTGTTTCCTGCCTTTTTTCGCCACGGATTTTCAGGGTGTTCCCCGTCAGTTCCACGTTCACATCGTCGCCGGTGACACCCGGCAGTTCCACGTGGATGGCATATTCCTTGTCTGTTGAGGTAATGTCCACACTGGGTTTGAGCCACTGATCCGCGCCCCAGGCGGGAGCGAACGATCCGCTTCGCCAGCGAGACGGCAGGTCAAAGTTTCGGAAGAAGTCATCGAACATGCGATCCATCTCCCGATGCATCTGCTCGAAGGGATGCAGGGAATATGCCGTCGGCGCGTCCCGCCTGACTGGCAGGGAGGCCCCTTTCATTTCGTCTTCCTTTTTGAACCAGTTCCAGGGTGCAAGTTGATTGATATTCATGATTCCATACCTCCTCTTGGGATGATCCCGTCCTCGTTCGAAAATTTGATACACGCTTGGAAGTGGCATGGGCATCTTGCCCATGGATTCGTCCCGGGCAGGCCGTCGGCGCCGTCACGCTTTTTGCGCGCTGCGCGGCAAAAATCGCGCCGGCGCCTCAGTTTCTATTCACCTTACCCAGGGCTCCGCTCCCTATCGGTCGCTCCA
>JADFCT010000119.1 GCA_017161665.1 Candidatus Sumerlaeota bacterium | reverse complement strand
GAACTGAAACCGACAGGGCGCCGATGGCTCCCTCTCTTCACCCTGATGCTGCTTGTCGGACACGTCGCGCCGACGGGAGCGCAGGAGCTGGCGCGCCAGAAGATCCTTCTGAAAAGTGGTGTCCTCGTGGAAGGTGATCTCCTGAAAGAAACAGCCGACAAGGTTTTCGTCGATCTCGGTTTTGATGTGCTGACAATCCCGAAAGCCATGATTGAGTCGCTCAGCCCCGCGGACGCCTCCCCGAGCGATCCAACGCCGGGCGCCGCCCCGGGCGACGATGCGGAAGCCCTGGACGACGTCAAGCGCCGCAAATTCCGCACACAGACCGAAATGATCGAATACTCGAAAAACGGCGTGGTCATTGTATCCAATCCCGGCGGATTTGGCGCCGGATTCTTTATCGACACAAACGGACGCATCATTACCAACCATCATGTGGTTCGCAATCAGCAGTACCATGCCGTCACCCTGGTTCAAAAGGGCGAGGACGGCGTTCTGCGCCAGAAGAAAATCGACGATGTCGAACTCGTCGCTTTCAGCCGTCTTATGGACGTGGCGCTCATTCAGATTCCCGAAAAGGACCGGGAAGGGTTGGACATCACGCCCCTGCCATTGGCCGAAAGTTTCTCCATTGCTTCCGGTGACACGGTGTATGCCATCGGCAATCCCGGCATGGGCCGGCAGGTCCTGGACCATTCCGTATCCAGTGGCATTGTATCCTCGACCAATCGCCCGGTGGGTGATGTGCTCTATGTGCAGACCACGGCGGCCATCAATCCGGGCAACAGCGGCGGCCCCCTCCTCAATGAACACGGCGAAGTCGTGGGGTTGGTCACCCTCAAGGCCACCTTCCAGGATAATATCGGCTTCGCCCTGCCCATCAATTATGTGCGCCTGTTTCTGATGAATGAAAAGTCTTTCGCATTCGATAAGAGCAACCCCAACTACGCATATCGTTATCTACCCCCCGGTCGGCACGTCGATCAGACGGACTCCAGCGACACCGTGACCGAGGATGATAAATAAACTTAAGGAGAAAGAGTGGATTATGCTGAAAAAACTGATGCTGATTGCGATCGTGTGCGCGTATGCCATGACCGCAGGAGCGCAAGACATGGACCCGGCGAAGTATCTGCCGCCCAACACGGTGCTGTTTGTCCATTTTAAAGACGTTACGGCCATGGAAAAGGCTTGGAAGACCACGGGATTTTATGAATTGTGGCAGGATCCGAAGACCAAACAGTTCCTGAAACCGTCTATTGAGCGCATCGAGGCCATGCTGAAGGAGATGACCGGCGCGGATGAGGCCACGAAGAAGGACGAACTGAACTGGGCCAAACTCCGGGAATTGTTCCCCGGCGGTCTTTGCGTGTTCCTCTCGGATCTGACCGAGTTCGATTCCAAAGGTGGCGCGGGCGCCGTGATCGATTTGGGGATCATCGCCCGTAAGGCCAAGGACCGAAAAGACTACGAGAACCTCTTTTCCCAGATTCAGGACATCCCGGCCACGGCGGAGAAGAAAGCCATCACCGCCGGTGGGGTGAAGATCTTCCAGACGCGCTTCGCAAATGAAACGGCGGACGCCATGCTGCCGGACGGCGACTTGAGCAAACTGGCGCCCGAAGATATGGAACGGGCGAAATTCATTACCCTGCAAAGCGCCGAAACGGACGGTCTGATCCTTATGGTCGATGGCGGCCAGGATTCCATGAAGAACCTGATTCTGCGTGGCCAGGGCAAAATCAAAGAAACCCTCGCCCAAAATCCCCGATTCAAGAACGTCGCTGACAAAAACAGCGACGCCGCCCAGTTGGAAGTCTTTGTGAATCTGGGCCAAATCGCCCAAATCGCCTTGGAAGGCGGCAAGGCCGCCATGGCCCAGGTCCCCGCCGGCCAAACGCCGCCCGTCAATCTGGATGCGCTCGCCGTCGATGACATTCACGCGTTGGGGATCGCGCTGACCCTGGACCCGAAGCAGGTCAATGTTCAAACCGCCCTGACCTTTGCCGACAACAGCAAGGGCATCGGCAAGGTCATGGACCTCTTCGGTGACAACTGCGAATTCCAAACGGCCGCGTTCGCCTCGCCGGACGTGATGGGGTATTCCGCTCAGGCGTATGATTTGGGCAAATTCTATAAAGCCATTGAAACCGTGCTCGGCGCCGTCTATCCCCAAGGGGTTTTCCTGCTGCAGGGGACGCTGATGCAAGCGCAGGGAATTGTGGGGTTCAACCCGATCACAGAAGTGGTCGATCAGTTGGCCGGCGAAATCGGCACGATGCAGGATGCGCCGCCGGCTCAGGCCGCCGCGCCCGATCCGACCATGGGCGGGTTCGCGCCCCCCCCGAGCGCGCCCTTCCTGCTGGCGCTGGGCTGTAAGGACGGCGCGCGGATTCGCGCCGCCATTACCAAACTGGAAAAGTTTTTGCTCCAACAGCAAACCACGCCCAACGGTCCGCCGCCTCAGCCTTTGCTGGAATGGACAACGTTTCTGGATTATGAAATCGGTCAACCCAAGATCCAGGCCGGCGCCATGGGCGGCCAGCAAATGCCCGCCTGGGCCATTACAGACTCCTGGGTCTTCGTCGCCTCCTCGGCCGACACGCTCAAGGCCACCTTGCGTCGCGTGGGCGGCAAAGACACCCGCAATTTCAAAGCCACACCGGCCTTCAAGCGGCTGGCGGCCATGAAGACCGGCCCTGTGTCCGGCGTGAACTACAGCAACATTGCCCAGGCCATGGACGCTATCCTGGCACAGGCCCAGATGCTGTTGCCCATGATGTCCATGATGTCCGGCGGCGAAATTCCGCCCAACCTCCTGGACTTCTCCGCCAAGCCCGACTCGGCTCTGCTGAAACGGACGTTGGGCGAATCCTACGGCGTGACGGTTAAAGAAAAGAACAGCCTGTTTTCCTCGACCATCATTGAGCGTCCGTAATGGCGGCTGGCGCCTGAAAAACGAAACGGAAAACGTGTCATGAACACGCCACCCCCCATCCTGCTGGCGATCGAAGAGGTCCGCGCGCTCTATGCGGACCTCTTCGTCCTGTATGAGCAGGCCGCGGCGCTGGATCCGCAGGCGGACGCGCTTTCGCTCCAGGCGGTAAACCGACACATCGGCGAAACCCAGCACGCCATTCAGGCGCGCATGGACGCCTTGAATCCGGCGCTACTGGACTGGCGAGACCATCGCGACCGTTTCCCCGCTCCTGTCAACCAGAGCATCGAGCATACGCTCGCCGATTTGGAGCAGAAAATCCAACAGGCGCGCCAACGGATACTCAAGCGGGCCGAGCAACTCCGAGCCGCTTGCGATCAGATCAAGGGGACCATCAAATCCACTCACTCCGTCCGCAAAGGCATTTCCGGCTATAAAGTCACGGGACGCGCGGCGCCGCATCTCTACGATTCCGACGCCTGATCCTGTGACCAGGCAAGAGGGTGTGGGAAAAGACCCTGGGGACCCGGGAATACCGTCCCCGGAAAGGAGTCGGAAGGACAGCGACCATCCCCATTGGCTTTTGATGATCGTTTTATTCGAAACGAATGCTCAATTTAACTTTTCAAGGGACCACTATGCCCCGTCGTTTATCCGGTCAGGCGGACCGAAAAGCCGTCGCCGGTCTTGTCTTCATCGTGCTTGTGATTCTGGTGGGCGCTT
Organism: Candidatus Sumerlaeota bacterium; assembly: GCA_017161665.1. Taxonomy (GTDB): domain Bacteria; phylum Sumerlaeota; class Sumerlaeia; order JADFCT01; family JADFCT01; genus JADFCT01. Next base: position 6,029 of record JADFCT010000119.1, on the reverse strand, counting down.
TCTGGCGGCGCTGGGACGAACAATCCCATTTACCCCTCATCATTTCACGGATTCCCTCAGGGGTTATGAATACCCATTGCCGACTGTTGGTCGTTCAGCATCGGGTAATGAATTCGGAAACGGTTCAGGGGGCTTTGGACGAAGGCGTGGTGGCCTTACGCGACACGGAATCGCTGCTGACCACCTGGGGCGCGGAGTCGCAAGTTGCCCGCTTCAATGCATGGAATGAAACAGGCGTCCCCATGGAGATGTCGGTTCAGGTGTCGGAGGCGCTGCGCCTGGCGGAGGAAGGGTATCGCCAAACGCTGGGAACATTCGATGTGACCGACGAGCCATTGATTCGCTTGTGGCGTCAGGCGGCCGAGATTGATCGCCTCCCGGAACAGGCGGCCATCGAGAAAGCCCGCGCCGCTTCGCGCTGGGAGGACCTGATCCTTGCGGATGGATTGGTGATCCGAAAGACGCCAACCGTGCAGTTAAATCTGGACGGGTTCGCCCTGGCCTGGGGCATGGACCAGGCCGCGCAGGCAATGAAAGACGCCGGCATTGAAAATGGCTCCGTGGAGTTGGGGGCGCAGCGGATTTATTTCGGCCAGCCTGCTGAAGGCGACCTGTGGGATCATCCGATTCGCGACCCCTTCGGCGCGGGCCGGCTGGGGAAGATCAGCGTATCCAACGCGGCCGTTGTGACGGCCGGACGCCAAGGCCGTTTCATGCGCATTGAAGGGCAACGCTACAGCCTGACCGTGGATCCCCGTTCGGGGCGACCGGCAGCGTCGGCGCCAGCGATCATTGTCATCGCCTCGCGCGCCGTGGACGCCTGGATATGGGCTTCAGCCCTTGAAGTCCACGGACCCGATGGATTGTCGCTGTTGCCAGCCGGAACGGACGCCTTGATCCTCAACGGCGACGCGGAGACCTGGGAAATCCTGGCGACACCCGGAATGGGCGATATGCTGGACGACATCCTCGACCCCCGGCTGAAAATCTTTCCCATTCCCGAATCAAACGATGAACTCGACAGGATCCGATAAACCTAAATGCGGCTTTTGAGCGTTGATGGAGAGGCCTAACGCTTGTGTTCTCAGGCGTTGAGATAAAAACGTAGGCTCACCCGTCAGGTGAGTTGAGGCTTTTTCGCAAAGCATCAGAATACAATGGTTTGCGTCTATTCGCTACGAGCAACTGCCGTTTTTAGGATAAAGGGTCGCAGCACGTGTCCCTCCCACCAGAGGAAAGCGGCATAGCCTCCATGGGCGCGCCTCGCCCATGACGTCAGTTTAATCGGAAATCCGCTTGTGCACATGGGGGATGGTCTCGGGTTTGCCCGCTTCCATGACCCTGCTCTCGCCACCGACGGCCGTGACATTTTCATAAACGCCCGTATCCCGTTTGACGAGTTTTGTGAAGCCCAGGTTCTTGAGTTCCGCGTTGGTCTTGGGTGTGCAGATCCCCGGCGCGCTGATGAGCCGTCGGACCGCCCCATCACACGCCGGACACACCGTCAAGGCGTCGTCTTTGATGGATTGACTCATTTCAAAGGTCTGTCCCTTCGGACAGTTTGTGTTCGCATCGTTATGGGCATATTCATAGATTGGCATTTCATGACCTCCTGGCGCTGCGCCGGTTGAGGCGCTTCTGGGTCGCGCCTTTGTTAAAGGCAGCGTCGAAAACCTGGTCCAGATTTTCGACGAGAACGAATTCCAACTGATCGCGCACTTCGGCGGCGATTTCTTCCAGATCGCCTTCATTGTCCTTGGGCAGTACGATCGTCTTGATGCGCGCCCGGTGGGCCGCCAGCGCCTTTTCCTTCAGGCCGCCGATTTTCAGCACCTTGCCCCGCAATGTGATCTCGCCCGTCATGGCCAAATCCTGTCGAACCGGTGTCTTGGACAAAGCGGATATCAGGGAGGTGGCCATCGCCACCCCCGCCGAGGGGCCATCCTTGGGGATGGCGCCTTCGGGGACGTGAATGTGTATGTCAAACTTGGTTTTGAAATCCGGATCGATATCGAATTCCTCGCAGTGGGCGCGCACGTAACTCAAGGCCGCCCGGGCCGATTCCTGCATGACGTCGCCCATCTTGCCGGTCAGCCCCAACTCGCCTTTGCCTTTCATCACCATCGTTTCGACGGGCAAGAGTTCCCCGCCCACCTCTGTCCAGGCCAGCCCCGTGACCACGCCGACTTCGCTCTTTTTGTGTAGTTCCATATCCTTGAAGCGGACCGGCCCCAGGGCGGCGCGCACCCGCTTGGGGGTCACCGTCACGCGACGTTTGGGCCGCTTCATCTCCACGTTTTCCCGCGCCACCTTGCGGCAGATGGAGGCGATCTCGCGTTCCAGATTCCGGACGCCCGCCTCCCGTGTGTACTGGGTGATGATGGTCTGAATCGCCCCATCGCTGAAGGTGATCCGTTGGGGATCCAACCCGTTGGCCTTGGTCTGCTTCGGAACCAGAAATTGCTGGGCGATGTGGCGCTTTTCGTATTCCGTGTATCCGGGAATGCGCAACACCTCCATCCGGTCCAGGAGCGGCTTGGGCGTATGTTGCAGCGTATTGGCAGTGGTAATGAACATGACGTTCGACAGATCATAGTCCACTTCCAGATAATGATCGTTGAAGGTCTTGTTCTGTTCGGGGTCCAGAACCTCCAGGAGCGCCGACGACGGATCGCCACGAAAATCGGAACTGAGTTTGTCGATCTCGTCCAGGAGCAGGACCGGATTGATCGCCCCCGTCTTTCGCATGGACTGAACGATCTTGCCCGGCAGCGATCCAATGTAGGTTCGGCGATGGCCCCGGATTTCGGCTTCGTCCCGCACGCCGCCCAGTGAGATCCGGGCGAATTCCCGCCCCACAGCCCCCGCGATGGATTTGGCCAGCGAACTTTTCCCCACCCCCGGCGGCCCCACCAGACACAGGATCGGCCCGCTGATCTGTTTCGACAAACTCAGAACGGCGAGATACTCAATGATCCGCTCCTTGATTTTGTCCAGGCCATAATGGTCCCGGTCCAGGATCTCCTGCGCATGTTTGAGATCCAGATTGTCTTCGGTCCGATTTTCCCAGGGCAGTTCGGACAGAATTTCGATATAGGTGCGTGAGACGGTGGCTTCCGGCGACATGGGCTGCATCCGCGACAGCCGGGTCAGTTCCTTCGTCGCTTTTTCATAGGCCTCGTCGCTCATGCGGGCCCCTTCGATCATGTCATTCAGTTCATCCAGATCGTTATCCTGATCGCCGGAAACGCCGAGTTCCTTCTCAATGGCCCGAATCTGTTCGTTAAGAAAATATTCCTTCTGGTTCTTGCCGATCTGGGTCTTGACCTGATCCATGATCGCCGTTTCCAGCTCCAACAGTTCATTCTCGTGACTCAGGATCCGGTTGAGCAGAATGAATCGTTTGTTGACATTCTGTTCTTCCAGGATCTGCTGCTTGTCCGCCACAGAGATGTGGCTGTAGTTCGCCACGGAATTCACGAATTTGATGGGGTCGTCGATGCTTTTCGTGCTCAGAAACACATCATCGGGGATGCGATGGGACAACGTGACATAGGTCTCGAACTGTGTTTTGAGGGCGCGCGTCAGGGCCTTGAGTTTCTTGTCCCGCGTCACGGTTTCGGCCAGGGGGGTGACCAGCGCCGCAAGTTGGTCGTCCCGCGTCACATAGTTTTCGGCCACAGCCGTCATGCGCCCTTCGACCAGGGCTTTGATCGAGCCGTCCGGCAGCCGCATGACCTGCATGATCTCGGACACAACGCCGTAAGTGTACAGGTCGTCCTTTTGCGGATCGTCGGTCTCTTCATTTTTTTGGGCCACGAGGAAGATGCGTTTGTCGTTGTCCAGGGCCGTTTCCATTGCCTGAAGGGATTGAGGCCGAATCACGAAGATCGGCAGCAGGGTTTGGGGAAAGGCCACCAGCTCGCGCAACGGCACGACCGGAAGCAGGAGGCTGTCTAAGCGGTTCATGAGTTTTTACCTTGCTAACAAAAAATGTCTGAAATGATGGGACGGGACCGCGCCATGCCGTAACGAAAAGCCGCGAATCCGGGCTTTGCGCAACCAAGGTCCAGCGAAACGGATCGCCCGGCCATCGAAAGGGTTAACGCAAAATCCGCGCGCGTCCAGGCGGCGCCGGGGCAAGCGGTCCTAAAGTTTCGGCTCGATCCGATCGAAATGCAGGTAGGGTTTGAGAGCCTCGGGCACGTCGACAGAACCGTCCGCGTTCTGATAGTTCTCCAGGATGGCGATAATGGCGCGGCTGCAAGCCACCGCCGTGCCGTTCAGCGTGTGTACGAACTCGGGTTTCGCGCCCGTCTCCTTGCGATAACGGACCTTCAGACGACGGGCCTGATACTCCGTGCAGTTCGACGTGCTGGTCACCTCGCCCCACTCGCCCCCGTCCCCCCGGCCCGGCATCCAGGCTTCCAGGTCATATTTGCGATAGGCCGGACCGCCCAGATCGCCCGTACAGATATCCACGACGCGGAAAGGCACGCCCAGGCCATTGAAAATATCCTCTTCAATCTGGCGCATCTCTTCGTGGATCGCCGGCGACTCGTCCGGCGTCGCATAAGCGAACATCTCGACCTTCGTAAACTGATGGACGCGATAAAGCCCCTTCGAAGCCCGGCCGTGGGCGCCGGCCTCCGTCCGGAAACAATGAGACAGACCGCCCAGGCGCATGGGCAACTGGTCGGACGCGAGAATCTTACCCGCCATCATCCCGCCCAGCGTGATCTCGGCCGTGGCCACCATGCACAAATCCGTGTTGGCAATGGAGTAAATCTGTGTCTCCTCGCCGCGGGGGATGAAGCCCGCCCCTTCCAGAATGCTCGCCCGCGCCACGTCGGGCGTCGTGTTCGGCTCATAGCCCCGTGACTGGATCAGGCGCATGGCATATTGACACAAAGCCATCTCCAGAAAAACGGCTTCGTTGCGGAGAAAATAAAAATTCGCCCCCGCCACATCGGCGCCGGCCTCGAAATCCATGAGACGGCAGATACGACCCAGTTCCACATGATCGCGGGGCTGAAAGTCAAAGGTCCGTGGCGTCCCACAGACCTTGATTTCCTTGTTGTCTGCATCCGTCTTGCCGATGGGCGCGTCGGGATGGCTCATGTTGGGGATTCGGCCCAGGAGGGCCTCGGCCTCCTCGCCAGCCCGGCGAAAGGCATCTTCCAACTCCGCCACCCGCGTCTTGAGTTCCTTGCCTTCTTCGATCAGCGGAAGGCGCTCGTCCGGCGTCCGGGCGGACCGGACCTGATTGGCCACTTCATTCTGACGCGCGCGCGCCTGGTCAAGTTCCTGTTGCGCATCCCGACGTCGGTTCAATGCCACGACCACTTGACCGATATCCACCGACACATTACGGTGGAGGCAATTGGCCGCTACGGCTTCCTGATTGTCCAACACAAAACGAGCGTCAAGCATGACTTCTCCCCTGAATTCCAATAAGCGCCTTCGGCGAACAGTTGATGAACCCGACCCAACGGCGCCAAAAACATAGAACCACCGGTGGGCGAAAATCAAGCCCGGCGATTGAAAAAGATACACGACCGGCAATCCCCTCTGTCCAGCAGGCGCTTGTCATCGCCCATCGTCTCCCCTCGGTGGCGCCTCAGCGACCTCTGAGGCGCTGCGGTACGATTTCAACCGTACCAATGAGTTGCTCATGTCCATCAAAATGGACACAGCAAATGATGAAAATGACCTCGGGGCGCCGTGGGTTCCTATAAACGCCAAGGCGCGACGACGCAGGGATCCGTTGGGCGCGACGACGCTGGGAACCATAGGGCGCGGCGCCGATTTTGGATTAGGCCCGCGTCCCAGGGGCCAAACATCCGCCAAGCCCCGAAGGTGGCGGACATATACGAGCCCAGGGTGGAGCGACCGATAGGGAGCGGAGCCCTGGGTCTGACGAACAAGCGACGGAGGCGCCGGCGCGATTTTTGCCGCGCAGCGCGCGCAAAAAGCGTGACGGCGCCGACGGCGATCAATCAGCGTTTTCAACTGCGCAGACTCGACGG
>JADFCT010000118.1 GCA_017161665.1 Candidatus Sumerlaeota bacterium | reverse complement strand
CGACCAGCGTCGAGGGATCCTTGAGGAAACCCGACGCGCGATCACCTTCTTCCGTATCCTCGAAGACGATGTCGCCCTTGTCGTCAATCTCCCAAGTGAAGGTGAGACGTTCATTGCCCGGCCCCACCGTGCCCACTGCGCGTCCCTCTTCCATGATTTCCAAGGTGATGACAGCATCTCCGTCCCTCATTTCCCATGTCCCCAGATACTTCGCCTCCGGCGACATGCCGAGCAGGGCGCAGGCGCTCATTGTCGCCACCAGAATCGTTCCCGCCATCATACGAGTCCACAGCATTGGAAAATCTCCTTTAATCGTTCAAAATTTTAAATTCGCAGACGGACCGCCGTCGGCGCCGTCACGATTTGTTGCTGACCCAGGGCCCTGCCCTGGGCTGTTATGTGTCGCCCCTATCGGGGCTGAACGACAGGAGTTCCAAGGGATCATTGTGTTTTTCGAAATGCTGGTCCCTCCAGGCCTTGAGAGACAATATGATAAAAGGGGAATTAATTACTTCAGCCAGCCCTAGCCCCCATTCGTTCCTACTTTTCCACTTTGGTGAAAAATACCATTTCCCCGTCTTCCGGATCTGAAAGAACCAGGATCGAAGAATCTTTTAGAAATCCAGTCAGGCGTTCGTTTTCTCCCGGCATGGTGAGCTCAATCGCGCCCTTTTCATCCATTTCCCAGTTCAATGCGAATCGTTCATCTCCCGACTGGGCTAATGCGCGACCCTCTTTCATGATTTCAAATGTGTATACGTCATCCCCATGCCGACCTTCCCACATCCCGAGATACTTCGCCTCCGGCGTCAATCCCAGCATGGCGCAGGCGCTCATTGTCGCCACCAGAATCATTCCTGCAATCAAACGAATTTGAGACACTCATCCGACTCCTTTTATAAATATGTGGACTCACGAGTGAGTCTTTATCCTTATTGAAGAGAATCTCGCTGTTTTCATACAAATGCGCTTTCGCCAAACAGGGGGCGCAGCCATACATAGAGCGCCCCGATCGTTAGCCAGGCGAATGTCGTTATCCATACCCCGCATCGCGCCCTTCGGTTCAGCAGCCAGTGCTGAATGGCCTAGGCCGTCACCGTCAATGTCAGAAGAACTGGTTCCAGCGAATTGACCCGCATCAACTGGAAATCCATGTCATGAAACGGCCAAAGCAGTTTCAGCGTTCCCCATGCCGTAATGGCGTCGCCCACAAAATGCCAGAACACGCCGACCAGTCCGAAAGCGAACAGGCGCCTGAATGGCGGTCTGACGCTTATGACCTTTTCACCATTATCCGGCAGTCCGATCACGCCGTCAATGTCCGGCAGCAACGCTGCCATTGCGACCGTCAATCGCTCCCGCCAGACCGGGTATCCCGTTTGTTTTAGTCTCGAATATGAAAATGGCTCCGTCCAAAGAGCCGGCGCCAGCACATGAGTAAAACAATCCATAAATCACTATTCCCTACACTCCGGCCCGGCCGTTTTAGTCGTCCATCTTTCGGAACAGATAAGCGTCCTGGTCCTCGTCGATGAAAATTAATGTGTCGCGATTATCGAGATAGACCTTACCGCTCATGTCTTCATCTTCCGGATTTGATATGACGACTTCGTCCTGACCGGCGATTTCCCACGACCATATCTCTCCGCTGCCGTAGCTTTCCTGCACAAAGAGTCGGCCATTTTTGAGAAATCGAAAGACGATAATCTCATCGTCTGTTTTCATTTCCCATGTTCCCAGATACTTCGCCTCCGGCGTCATCCCCAGCATGGCGCACGCGCTCAGCGTCGCCACCAGAATCGTTCCCGCCATCATACGAGTCCACAGCATTGGAAAATCTCCTTTAATCGTTTAATTTTTTGAATTCGCAGACGGACCGCCGTCGGGGCTTGCACGACAGGATGCCCAAAGGGATTTTGTTTTCTCCGCCAGATTAATTTTCCGCTTCCAGCCAGCGCTTGACATAGGCCCGATAGGGGGCTTGTGATTCCATGCCTTCGGTGAGGCTCAAATACCGTTCGAATTCCTTCTTGGCTTGCAGCAAATCCCCATAGGTGGCGTAACTGTGGCCCAGATTATATTGGGCCTCAATGTTTTGCGGATTTTGCAGCAGGGCCTTGCGAAGGCTGTCGATGGCTTTGTCAAATTCATCCAGGTTATAGTGAGCGATCCCTTTGATCGTCAGGGTGCTGTCGTCCATGGGGTATTTCCCCAGAACCTTTTGGCAATTATCGACGGCCAGGCGCATCAGTTTGGGATTGATTTCCGTTCCAACGCGACCAATGTATATCGCCGTTTCGGCCAGGTAACGCCGATAGTTCATGTTGTCGGGGAATGCCTCCACCAGTGTTTCCAGGTGAAAGAGTCGCCGGGGATCGGTGTGTTTCATGGCCAGGGCTGCGGCCAGCCGCTCTTCGGGAGGAATGGGGGCTTCGGGGGTGGGGGTGGGCGCGGCGGGGGTCACGGCCGGGGCGTCGGTCGGTGTGGGGGCCGGCGTGGGCGTATAGATCGTAATGTCGGGCGTTGGAACCACCGGGGCCACCGGCGGAGGCGCTTCGGTCGCCAGGGGCAGCGCAACGGTGTTGGCGCCGCCGCTGTTGATGGGCTTGCGGCCTTCCGGAATCCGCGGGGCGGTCGTCAAGCCCTGGCCCGGCGGAGCGGGCGTCGGGCGAACCCTGGGAACCGGGACGACGGTGGGTGCCGGCGGGGTGGGTTGCGGGGTCGGCGTCGGCTCGCTCGCCGGCTGCCAGACCGCAAGCAGATGATCCGCCACCTCGGGCATGGCATTGAACAAGGCTTGTGGGGCCGTGGACGGGAGGATTTTGGTCTGCACCACCTGCGTCGCGTCCTCGCGTGTATCATACAGGCTGATGGTCATCAGCAAATGGTCCTGATTTTTGCCGACGGCGCCGAGGACCAGATAATCGGCCTTGAGCGCTTTGGCAAGATCTCGGTTCTCAATGGTGGGCCGAAAAGGATCATCCCCCACCAGATTTTCTCGAACCATCGCGTCTTCAATGGCGGGCGCGTCCAGCAGCCGGACGCGCGGCGCGTCGGCCTGAGCGGATTCAATGGCGCGATTCAGCGTAATGGTCAGAAGGATCTTGGGCAGGGACAACAGGTCCCGCGACTTGAAGTCCATGACCGCCACGACCGGCAGGGCCGCCGCCGGTTGATCCCCGACCGTTTCCGGCGGATGGATCCTTGGTGGCGGCGTGGGACGGGGGGTGGGATTGGGCGCGAAATCGTCCGGAACCCGTGGTGGTGGTGTGGGCGGAGCGGCCACGGGCGGCGCAACCGTTTTCGTCGGCTCTTCTTGGGAAGTGTCCTTCACCGGAGTCGTCTTGGGGGGCGCCTGTTTGCCCTGTTCGAGCATTTTGCGATACACATCGAAGACCGGATCGTTGTGGATGTCGATCTCTTCGGCGGAGGCGTTGGGCCCACTGACCAGACCGCCGGCAAGGATGAGTGTCGCCAGAAAGGCTCGAGCCGATGTTGTCAACCAAATCATGAGCGGTTTCCTCAGTGGCCGTGGGTTGCTCCCCGGAAGGGGGATTCGGTCTGGTTGTCGAGGCGTCGAAACGCGTCAGCGGGTCGCCTCGTTTCCCAGACGGGTCTGCAATCAAAAAAGGACGCGTCTCTCTTTTAGGATCGTTCGAAAATTTTGAGTCGCTGACGGACCGCCGTCGGCGCCGTCACGCTTTTTGCGCGCTGCGCGGCAAAAATCGCGCCGGCGCCTCAGTCGTTTGTTCTCTGACCCAGGGTTCCGCTCCCTATCGGTCGCTCCACCCTGGGCTGGTATATGTCGCCACCTTCGGGGCTTGGCGGATGTTTGGCTCCTGGGACACGGGCCTCATCCGAAATCGGCGCCGCGTCCCGGCGCGCTTTGCGTCTCTCCGCCTTAGCGTTTTAATGAATCCCCTGCGCCGCGCCTCGGCGTGCTTTGCCTCTTGGCTCCTTGGCGTTTATGAAACATCTATTCCGTTGCCCTTCGGCGTCATGTTCATCAGTTGTTGTGTCCATTTCATGGACATGGGGTACTCACAGAAAAAAATCCCAATTCACTGTTGTTCCTTCAGCCCAAAGAGCAACGCTCCCTGCCCCCTCGGCGTTCTTTGCGTCTCTGCCGTGATTTCTATACCTCAGAGCCACAGAGGCTACCGAGTCTTTAAAGAGGGGATTGATTGATTTCCCAAAGCCTTATTGGCTTGAGTTAAAAAGGGTTCGTCAGTTCTTGTCAAGGGACAAAGTCCTGTCGCTCTCCCCGACCCATGGCGGTCAATCGCGCAGTCCATCAATGAGCGATGGGATTTCGGAGAGTGACTCGATTACTTCGTCGGCGCCGTGCTGTCCGGAGTCGATGGCCGGGCCGTTGTCGGGCGTTCGAATGAGGAGGCTCTTCATGCCACAGGCGCGGGCGCCGGCCACGTCACACTCCACCGTGTCGCCCACAAACACGATTTCCTCCGGCGTCCGTCCCATGCGCCGGGCCGTCTGGATGAAAATGTCGGGATGGGGCTTGCGGATTTTTGCGTCGATTGAATACACGATCGGGTCCAGCCGTTCAGCCAGACCGAAGCGTCGCAGGCTGAAATCCATGTTGGCCTTGCGGAACTGGGTATTGGAAATCAGCCCCGTCGCCAGTCCTCGGGCCTTGAGGGCGTCCAGTGTCTCCAGCGCGTCGGCGCGCAGGGCAAATTCCGAATCCATGACATCATAACAAAGGCGGTCGATCGTCTCGCCCCATTCGGGGCTCATATCCGGCAAGATCTTTTGGAGATTTTCAAAGATGAGCGCAGTCACATCATATTCCGAATGATCGACGCGGGACCGCAGTTCCACGCCCATGATGGACTCCAAGACCTGTCGGGTCAATCCCTCGGGTGAATGGCCGTTCAGGGCCACCCCGGCCTGACGCATGAGGGGGAACAACTTGTCCATGGCCTGGGCCAGCCGGGACAGATTGGCTTGCGGCGAAAAGTCCAGATAGGTGAACAGGGTATTGCCCAGGTCGAATAGAACCGCCTGAATCATCGTGTGCATATCCTTGTCGAAAAGGACTGACCTTATCGAGCCCCCCCCTGCGACGGCAACCTCATTTTCCGGAAGGAGGGGCGGCCTGTTTCGCCGCAGCCGCGTTCTGTTTCGCCGCTTGCGCGTGTTGGGCCGCCGGAACGCCAATTGATTCCGGTTGGTACTGCTTGGGATCGAAGCGGAGATTGGGGCGTGGGACCACGGTCCCGGCCTGTTGGATATAGTCTTCAATCAGGCGATCCATGGCCGTGACTTTTTGTGGCAGCGCTTTGGCCAGGTTATTCCGTTCCCCGAGATCCTCCTTCAGATTATACAGCCGATAATCATGCGCGCCTTTGTCGCCTTGATGAAAAAGGCGGATGAGTTTCCAGTCGCCACAGTGAACCGACATGGACGGCGGCAGCCAGTCCGGAACAGGGGGTGAATGAGGGAAGAACGTGAAAATGCAATCCCGGTTCAAGGCGTCGCCTCGGAAAGCGGGCGTGATGTCGATTCCGTCCAGGGCGTGGTGGCTCGGCAAAGCAATTTGCAGCTGATTCAGGATCGTGGGGTAGAAGTCCGAGGCCTGAATGACTTCGTCGCTTCGCGTCCCGGGGCGCGTGACGCCCGGCCAGACCACGACGCAGGGCACGCGGATGCCGCCTTCGTACATCGTGGCCTTGCCACCCCGAAGGGGGGCGTTGCTGGTGGGAACCTCTCCGGCCACGGCGCTATACATATTGCCGCCATTGTCGGAAAGAAACACGATGGCCGTTCGGTCGGCGATGCCGGCTTCGTCCACGGCGTCCAGCAGCGTTCCAATGGCGTCATCCAGTGAATGAACCATGGCGGCATAGGTCGGGCAGCGTTGCGGATTGGCAGGATCGACCTTCTTCTGATAGCGCTCGATCAGATCCGCTTTGGCGTCAAAAGGCGCGTGAACGGAAAACTGCCAGTAGTTCATATAAAAGGGCTTGTCTTTCACGGATCGCATCCACTCAACGGCTTCGGCGGCCATCCGATCTTCGATGTGTTCTTTCGGGTGATTTTCCTTGAAGGCTTTGAATTTCCAGGGCGCTACGTAACTCCCCGCGGGGCCAGGCCCGGGATGGTGGGGCGCATCGACATCGAAGCCGTGTTGCAAGGGGCTGTAGGGTTCCGGGCCCAGGTGCCATTTGCCGAAATGGGCGGTTTGGTATCCCTTCGCCTTGATGAGTTTCCCCAGCGTCGGCCAATGGGTATCCAGTCGCGTGACGGACATTGTTTGAAGCGCTTTCTGTCCGGGAGGCGCCGCCGGGGCCACGGTGGCGCGAAGACGCGCATTGTTCGTGTGGTGCTGGGGGGCCGTGGAGCCATGGCGGGCGGGTATTTGTCCCGTCAGAATGCTGGCGCGTGTGGGCGAACACAATGGACTGTTGGCATAGGCGCGGGTGAACACCATGCCCCTTTGGGCCAGACGTTCCAGGTTCGGCGTTTCGTAAAACCGGGTATGGCCATAGAGAGTCGTATCCGCCCAGCCCAGATCGTCGGCCAGGATAAAGATCACATTCATCGGCTGTCCCTGAGCCAGGGTGGCCGTCAACCAAAGGCAGACGATCCCGATCCATTTGCGCATCATGGGTATTTCCTTTTCCAGGGGGGTATTTGTTTACTCCGATTGGGGACCTTTGATTTCGTGGGGCGTGGGGCCGGTCAGGGGATAGGGCTTCTCGAAGGCTTCCTGCGTATCGCCCTGCTCCTTCATCCAGGCGTCCAGCAGGGCCGCCATCTGGTCGCGCCGGGCCTGGTGTTCAGGCGCATCGGCCAGATTGTTTTGTTCCATGGGATCGTTGAGCAGGTCAAAAAATTCGACGGCAGGGCGTTGATAATATTTTTTGATAACGGCGGCGGCCTTCGGATCGGATTGGGCGGCCACGTCCCAGGAGTCCCAAAAGGCCCCGGCGCCATCCTTGCGGAGAATGTCGGAATGATTGGAGTGATAGCAATCCGGCAACAGATTGCGGATGTATTTGAATCGTTCGATCCGGACGGCCCGAATGGGATAGACATTCATGACGCCATCGCCGCTGTGGGTCGTGAAGAGGACCTCGCGATGGGCATCGCGCTGTCCCAGCAAGACGGGGGCGAAGGATTTCCCGTCGATGCCCTCGGGGACGGTCCCACCGGCCAGATCGATCAGGGTTGGCATCAGGTCGATCCAGCTGACCATGGCGTCCGTGCGAGCGCCCGCCTTGATTTTTTGAGGCCAGCGGACGAGCAATGGCGTTCGGACGCCCAGTTCATAGAGATTCCATTTCCCGAAGGGCCATTGGCCGCCGTGATCGGAGGTGTACAAAAACAGGTATTCATCTGACCCGAAGTGTTCCCGGGCCATCCGGTCCACCTCGCCCATCATGGCGTCCATGCCCGTCACGTCCGTCAGGTAACGGGCCCAGTGTTGCCGGGTCTCCGGCGTATCGATCAGATAGCTGGGCAAGTCCACCTTGTCGGGATCGTAGGCGCTTTTCTGGATCCATGGCACATGGGGGCGGTGATCGCCCACCATCAGGCACAGGGGCTTTTTCGATGTGCGCTTTTTCAGAAAGTCGCGAACCTTCATGGCCAGTTTTTCGCGCCGTCCATCCTCCCAGTGATCAAATCCGACCATTTTCGCGTGTTTCTCGCCATAATGGGCGACCTTGCCGAAGGCGGCCACTTCATAGCCCTGCGCCTGGAGCCGCTTGACCATGGTCTGCGTCTCGGGGCGGGGCAGGACGTGGTTGGCTTCCGAGCCATTGCGCGCCGGCATCAAGCCGCTCATCAGAGCCGACCGGCTGGGACAACAGGCCGGCGACGCGACATAGGCCCGGGTGAAGATCATGCCCGTCGCGGCCAGTGACTGCATCGTGGGCGTTCGGATCGACGCGCTCCCATAAACCGAATTGTCCAGCAGGCCGTGATCGTCGGACAGAAAAATCACCATATTGGGCTTTGGCGCCGCGCCGGCGGAAAGGGACAGACAAAGCCCCAACACGATTCCCAGTAGTCTGTGCATGGCGTCTGCCTTTCATCTGGAGACAAGAGATCCAATGGAGGGTTGCGGGAAACGCTGGGGAAGGCTTCCCTGTCGTCCAATCCTCAATCCAAAGACTGATATAATCTCTTTGCAACAGCGCTCCGCAGGATGTCAAGGGCGGAAGCATATCCGCAGGGCTGCAACCGGGGCGAGACGGTCTGGTTGGCGCCTCCACTCAGCTTCTCAGCGGTCAAGAATCCCCGTGACAATGCAACGCGCCGTCTCATACCATCCTGTTCCCACCCGGCTTCTTCCAGCGGCTGGATGTCCAACCTTTTCTCCGGAGGCGATTCACGATGACGATGGACCGACGAGGATTTCTGGGCGCGGGCGCGTTGACGCTGGCTGTCGGCGGCGCCTGGGCGCAAGGCAAGACGGTGAGCGTCACAGATCTCGACGAGGCCGCGCAACGGCCGGTGCTGAAACTGGGCGCCGTGAGGCATCCGGTTCCCATTGCTTCTATCGAACTGCTCCGGGGCGAACGGGATCACTTCGTACGCGTGCGATCGGCTGACGGGGCCGAGGGCCTGTCCGTCACCAACTCCCGCGCCAACTATCTCTATCCCATCTTTTTGAAACAGGTGGCGCCGTTCTTCATCGGCAAAGACGCCCGCGATCTCGAAAGCCTCATCGATGGCGTCTATGTCTATAAGAGCAACTACAAGATGTCCAATCTGGCTCTGTGGTGTTGTGTGGCCTGGGTGGAGTTTGCGGTCCTCGACATGCTGGGGCGCATTGCCGGACAGAGCATCGGCGACCTGCTAGGGGGCGTCGTTCGCGATAAAGTCCGGATGTACTATGCCAGCGGCAACCGTCAGACGACGCCGGAAGAAGAGGTGGAAGTCCTGAAGGGTCTCATGGAAAAAAGCGGCGCCCGGGCCGTCAAGTTCAAGGTGGGCGGACGCATGAGCCAGAACGCCGACTCGATTCCCGGCCGGAGCGAGGGGCTGATCCGAATCGTCCGCAAGGCCTTGGGCGACGATGTGACGATCTTCGCCGACGCCAACGGCTCTTATGACGCCGTCAAGGGCATCGAAATCGGCAAACTCATGGAGGACCACGGCATCGACATGTTCGAGGAGCCGTGTCCCTTTGACCACCTGGAGGAAACCAAAGCCGTCGCCGACGCGCTGACCATCCCCGTGTCCGGTGGGGAACAGGAGCCCAGTCTGCGGCGGTTCCGCTGGATGATCGAAAACGGCGCCGTTCAGGTCGTTCAGCCCGATCTGCATTACTTCGGCGGTTTCATTCGCGCCACGCGTGTGGCCCGCATGGCGGCCGTGGCGGGCTATACCATTGTCCCCCACATGTCTGGCGAGGGCGTGGGTTATGTGGACCTCCTCCATTTCTGCTCCGCCGCGCCCAATATTGGCCCCTTCCATGAATACAAAGGCGGCATCGAACGAACGGGACAATGGTACGATCCGCCCCTTAAATTCAAAGACGCGGCCATCACCGTCCCCAAAGGCCCCGGCTCCGGGATCCAACTGGAGCCGTCCCTGTTGGCCCGGGCGAAGCGGATTCAATAAGGCTCATGGAAAAAATAGTTCCCTATTTTCCAACGAAAAGGAAAACGTGCCTGATTCCCTTTTTCTCTTAGTCTGTCTCTATCCGTGAGCCCCGATAGGGGCCCCACATAA
>JADFCT010000117.1 GCA_017161665.1 Candidatus Sumerlaeota bacterium | reverse complement strand
TTTTCACTGTCTTGAGGCTTTCCGCCCAGAACGCCTTCTTTATTGAATGACTCGGCCATCAGCGGTTCGCTTCCACAAGGGGGTTCACTGGCGCCTATTGAGCCATAAAGGCCCGTGCGGTTTCAAGGACTTGCCGGCGGAGATCGTCATAGCCGCCCGTCAGCTCAGCCCCCGCGGCGCGGGCATGGCCACCGCCCTCAAACCGGCCGGCCAGGGCAGCGACATCGACGACGTGTTTGCTCCGAAAGCTGACACGCAGTCCTGTCGGCGTTTCCTTGAACAGAATGGACACTTCCACGCCGCGAGCCGAACGCATCTTGCTGACCAGGTCTTCTGGTTCGCTGGCCTCGCCGCCATGGGCCGCCAATCGATCCAGCCGAATCTCGCTCCAGACCAGGCGCCCGGCGCATTCGTATCGGAGATCGGCCAGAACCGCCCCCTCCAGAATCAGAGACGCCGGTTCGCGGTTTTCAAAACAGGCGCGGGCAATGGCCGCCGGATCGGCGCCGGCCTCGATGAGCCGCCCCGCAATGGCCATGACGCGCCCCGTGGTATTGGAGTAGCGAAAGGATCCCGTATCGGTGAGGATGGAGGTGTAGAGACAGGTGGCGACGGCCTCGGTCAGGGGCAGACCGCGCGCCTCCAGAATTTCGTATAGCATCTCGCCGGTGGAACTGGCGGCGGGATCCACAATATTCACGTCCGTGGTGGCCTGATTGGTCTGATGGTGATCAATACATACCGTCGGGCCTTGGGGCGCGAAACCGGGAGCGACCCGTTCGGTGGACGAACAATCCAGCAGAAAGGTGGCATCCGGTTTGGGCTGAGGCTCTTTCGCCCGGGCCAGATCGGCTTCGATACCCGGCAGAAAACGATAGGCCGGGGGACACGCGTTGAGGTCGTGCCAGACAATCGTCTTGCCCATGTCGCGGAGGATATGGGCCAGGGCCGCTTGCGCCCCCATGCTGTCGCCGTCCGGTCGTTTGTGGCCGGCCAGCAGGAACACCTGGTTCGAGCCGATGATCCCGAACATGGCGTCGGACAGAGATTTGAGATTTTCAATGGGCACGATGGGAACGGAACTCCTGTGGGGTCACGCCAGCGGTGGTGTCGGCGCATCGGTTATTTTTTGGGACGCTCCAGGGGAACCACGGGTTGGGCGCTCATCTGGAGGCTGGCGATCATGGCGGCCATGAGGAGCCAGATATACAATCCCGCTCCGCCCCGGAGGCTGTAGTTTGTCATGCCGTACACATGAATGGCAAAGAGCAGCGATATTTGGAAGGCCATGAAGGGGCGAAACCAGGGGGCGTCAATCGGCGGTCGCAGCCAGCGCCAGATCAAGGCAATGGCCAGCAAGATGTTAAAGAAAAGGTACAATATCAAAGCGGGCAACCCGCTGCCGGCGGCAATCTGAAGGAAATTATTATGGGCGTGGGATTTATTCTCCGGATCCTGTCCCAGCTCGGGAATCGGATGTTTTTCAAAGACCCGGTCCCGATAGGTGAAATACACATCCTTGAAGACTTCCGACCCGTAGCCAATTCCGAAAACCGGGTAATCGCTGACCATTTCCTGCGCCGCCCAGGCCATCCAGAGGCGTCGGGCGATATTATAGTGGGTGGTGCTCCATTGCTCTTGTTGGAAGATGCGGCGCACGCGCTCCTGGTTCGTTTCGGGGGCCACCAGATAGCCCAGGACCAGCGCGGCGGCAAAGACAAACACATAACGCCAGTTGTTCATCAGAATAAACAGGGTCACGCCCAGGACGGCGGCGATCATGGCCCCGCGCGTTCCGCTCAACACGACAGCGATGAAAGCGGCCGCGCCGCCGGCCAGAATCCAGGACCGTAACTTCCAGGAACGAAACATGGACAAACAGGCCAGGCTCAGCATGGTCACGATGACCCCGAAGGAGCCCAGGCGGTTGTGATGGTCAAAGGGGAACTGAAGCAAGGCCCGAATATCGATGTCCTCCGCCCCTTCATGGGTGCGAATCCATCCATCACGCCCTTCAGACAGCCAGGTGGCCGCCGGCCAGTCCCAACGATCGGCCAGACTGTAAAACACATAAACCAGACATCCCACCAGACAGGCCACTGCGCCGACAATAAAGGCCAGAATGATGAAGCGCCGCAGCCGGGTCCAGGTCTTGATCGCTTCGATGGCCAGGAGAACCACAATAAAATAGGGGCCGATTTCCTTGCGCACGGCGCGGAGGCTTTCGCCGGGATCCAAACTCGTCATGGCCGACAGGAGGGTGAACAACCAATACACACCCAGAACGCCCAGTATGGCCAGGATTTTCGGATGACTCGCAATGCGCTCGTACAGGACGGACTGGCGATGGTACACAATCAGGATCGTGGCCAACAGCAGGAGCAGATATTCCGAGGCGAAGGCTTTGACCGAATCGGCAAAGGCATAGGGGGCCGTCTCACCCAGGGAGCCTACAAAGGCGACGGCAATCAGGAATGCGGACAACAGAACAAACGATACGGCGACACGGATGAAGTAGGCCTTGGAATAATCCATGGCGCAACGGCCCACCAATCCGATGAGGGCCATGGCCTGGCCGATCTGATACAGCGAGATGGCGCGATCCTCAAAGGGGGCCACCAACAGCAAGGTCAACAGGCCGAATTGAATGAACCAATCGAATCCGCGGTAGTAGGAATTCTTTGAGAGAGCCATGAAACCGTCCGTCTGAACTCAATGTCAAAATGAGGCGCCGAAGCGAATCCACTCTCTGCATGAGCTGCGCCGTTCGCATGGTATCGACTCCGAACCGAACGTGGCAAAGAGTTTTTTTGACTTTTCGACGGACCGCTTCCCCCCGGCGGTCTTCCCAAGACCGCCGAGGGGGAGCGATGCCTTTTCTCCCTACCGCCGGGCCAGATATTGCGTGATGGCCTGGGCCATTCGTTTTCCGTCCGCCAGGGCGCGAACGATGAGAGTGGCTCCCATTACGGCATCGCCCGCGGCGAACACGCCCGAAATGTTGGTCATGCCGTTGGAGTCCACGCGGATGTTGCCCCGCGGATCGTATTGAATCGAGAGGGATTCCAGCAATTTATTGTGTTCGGGATGAATGAATCCCAGCGCGAGAAAGACGAGATCGACGGGCAATTCGAATTCCGAATCGGGTTTTTCCGTCATGTTCCAGCGACCGTTTTCGTTCGTCCAGTTCACCTCACAGGCCTTCATGCCCTGAAGACGGCCTTCGCCGGTGAAGGCGACGGTGTTGATATTCCAGCGTCGTTCACAGCCTTCCTGATGGGAGGAGGAGGTTTTGAAGAGGCGCGGGAACGTGGGCCAGGGTTCGTTGGCCGTCCGCTCCTTAGGCGGTTCGGGCAGGAGTTCAAACTGGTATATCTTTTTCGCGCCCTGCCGGTTGGCGGTGCCGATGCAATCGGAACCGGTGTCGCCGCCGCCAAGAACAACGACGATCTTGTCATGCGCGTCGATGACGTCCGGGGCGGGGATTTTATCGCCGGCCTGACGGCGGTTGCTCTGCTCCAGGTATTCCATGGCGAAGTGTACCCCCGGCAGATCCCGTCCGGGGATGGCCAGATCCCGAGGGGCGCGGGAGCCGGCGCACAGGGCGATGGCGTCGTATTTCCCCAACAGATAGCGGGCCGAGACATCTTCGCCGACGTTGACGCCCGTTTCGAAGGCGATGCCTTCTTTTTTCATTAGCTCGATCCGGCGGTCGATGACCCATTTTTCCATTTTGAAATCCGGGACGCCATAGCGGAGAAAGCCGCCCAGGCGGTCGTCTGCTTCGAGAACCGTCACCTGATGCCCGGCCTGATTGAGGGCATGGGCGGCGGCCAGTCCGGCCGGGCCGCTGCCGACGACGGCGACGCGCTTGCCCGTTCGCATTGGGGGGGGGGCGGGCTTGATGAACCCCATTCGGAATCCGCGCTCGACGATGTCCAGTTCAATTTCGCGAATCGTCACGGCGTCGAATCCCACGGACAAGGTGCAGGCGTATTCGCACGGCGCCGGACACAGTCGGCCCGTAAATTCAGGAAAGGTACAGCCCGTATGCAGGATGCGGCAGGCTTCTTCCCAGCGTTTCTCGCTGACGGCGTCATTGAATTCGGGGATGACATTGGACACCGGGCAGCCACAGGCCTGGCAGAAAGGGATGCCGCAGTCCATGCAGCGATCCGCCTGCCGGGCGATGGCGTCTTCGGACGGCGGGCGTGTGATTTCCTTGTAGTCTTTCCGTCGCTCCGCGACGGAGCGTTGCTCACGGTTGGCCCGCGGGATATCGAGGAATTCTTTTCGGCGATTAGGCATTGGTATAGACCTCCTCCGTGGAAGCGGTGGTCTCCGCGTCGCGCAGTTCGCGTTGACGCATCTGTTCAAGGGCTTTGGTGTATTCGATGGGCGCGACCTTGAGGAAGCGATGGAGCACATCGTCCCAGCGTTCCAGGATCGTTTTGCCCAGAGTGCTGTCCGTGTGCGCCACATGGCGTTCAATCATGTTTCGCAGTTCCGCAACATCCGCCGGCTCGGTCACGGGGAGGAGATTGACCATGTCCAGGTTGCAGCGCGTGTCGAAGAGTTCGTCTTCATCCAGGACATAGGCGAATCCACCGCTCATGCCGGCCGCGAAGTTGCGTCCTGCGCGTCCGAGACAGACGATGATCCCGCCGGTCATGTATTCGCACCCGTGATCGCCCAGGCCTTCCACGACAGCGCGGGCGCCGGAATTGCGGACGGCAAACCGTTCGCCAGCCATCCCGCGTATATAGATTTCGCCGCTGATGGCGCCGTAGAGAACGGTATTGCCCGTGATGATGTTCTCATGGGCCTCAAAGGTGGCCTCCCGCGGCGGGACGACGACGAGTTTGCCGCCCGAGAGTCCCTTGCCCAGGTAGTCGTTCGTGTCGCCTTCCACACGCATGGTCAGGCCATGGGCGGCGAAGGCGCCGAAACTCTGGCCCGCGGCGCCGGTGAAGCGGAATTGAATGGTGTCTTCCGGCAGTCCCTTGAAGCCATATCGGCGGGCGATCTCATAGCTGAGCATGGTACCGGTGGCGCGATCGTAGTTGTGGATCTCGAAGTCGCCTTCGACGGCCTTGCCCTTTTTCAGGGCCGGCGCGGCAATCTTTATCAACTGCCGATCCAGCACGTCGTCGATCTGGTGGTCCTGCGGATCGACCTGGATGCGTGAGCCTTGCTCATGGGGTTCGGCCGGTTGAAGGAGCTTGGAAAAGTCGAGGTATCGGGCTTTCCAATGGTCGGTTTTGGCCGCTTCGATCAAATAGCTTCGCCCCACGATTTCATCGATGGATCGAAAACCGAGTTCCGCCAGGAGTTGGCGAGTGTGCTCGGCGACGAACATGAAGTAGTTGATTACGTGTTCCGGTCGGCCCTGGAAACGGCTGCGCAGTTTCTCGTTCTGTGTGGCGATGCCCATGGTACAGGAGTTGAGGTGACACTTGCGCAAGAGGCAACAGCCCATTGTCGCCAGGGCGACGGTGGCAAAGCCATATTCCTCGGCGCCGAGCAGCGCGGCGATGATGACATCGCGCCCTGTGCGCAGTTGGCCGTCCGTCTGGACGCGAATCCGATTGCGCAGGTGGTTGGCCACCAGGGCTTGTTGGGTTTCGGCCAGACCGATTTCCCAGGGCATCCCCGCATACTTGATGGAGGTGAGGGGCGAGGCGCCCGTGCCGCCGTCATGGCCGGCGATGAGCACCATGTCGGCCTTGGCCTTGGCGACGCCGGCGGCGACCGTGCCGACGCCGGCTTCGGAAACCAGTTTGACGGAGATGCGCGCCGAGGGATTGGCATTCTTCAAATCGAAAATCAGTTGCGCCAGATCCTCGATGGAATAGATATCATGATGGGGGGGCGGCGAAATGAGCGACACGCCCGGCGTGCTGTGCCGGGTCTTGGCGATGATGTCGTTGACCTTGAAGCCGGGGAGCTGGCCGCCTTCGCCGGGTTTGGCGCCCTGGGCCATCTTGATCTGGATTTCCTGGGCGTTGGCCAGATATTCGTTGGTGACGCCGAAGCGACCGGACGCCACTTGTTTGATCTTGCTGCACGCCGAGTCGCCGTTGGGGCGCGGCTTGAACCGTTCCGGTTCTTCCCCGCCCTCGCCGGTGTTGCTCATGGCGCCGATCCGGTTCATGGCGATGGCCAGACATTCGTGGGCTTCCTTGCTGATGGAGCCGAAGGACATGGCGCCGGTGGCGAAACGCTTGACGATCTCCGAGGCCGGTTCGACTTCCTCGAGGGGGACGGGGGGGGCCACTTTTTTCAGACGGAATTGAGAGCGCAGGGTCGCCGAGTTTTTTTCCCGTTCGTCGATGAGCCGGGCGAAGGTGTCATAGGAGGCCTGCGAGCCGGTTCGCGCCGCATGCATGAGGTGATGGATGACATCGCCGTTCATGAGATGGCGTTCTCCATCGTTCCGCACATGATAGGCGCCACCGGAATCCAGCATGTCATTTTCCGTGGCGAACGCATGACGATGCCGGCGCAGGGTTTCTTCGGCGATGCCGGACAGACCGATGCCGCCCAGCCGCGACGGCGTGCCGACGAAGTATTTGTTCACGACCTCGGCGCCCAATCCGACGGCTTCAAAAATCTGAGCGCCCCGGTAACTGCGGAGCGTCGAAATGCCCATGCGTGACAGGGTTTTGAGGAGACCTTTTTTGATGGCCTTGATGTAGTTGTCCGCCAGCGTCTGATCATCGTCGATGTCGTCGAAGCGCCCCTCCGACCGCATGTCGGTCAGCGTTTCGAAGGCCAGATAGGGATTGATGGCGCAGGCGCCATAGCCAATGAGTGTGGCGAAGTGCATGATTTCCCGGGCCTCGCCTGTTTCCACAATGATGGAACCACGGGTCCCGCGCCCGTCGCGGATCAGGCGGTGCTGGAGGCTGGCCACGGCCAGCAGCGCCGGGATGGGCGCCCGTTCTTTGGAGACCTCGCGGTCCGTGAGGATCAACACCTCGGCGCCGCTGCGAATGGCCTTGGAACCGCGTTCCAACAGGCGATCCAGGGCCTCTTTCAAGCCGTCCGCTCCGTGGGAGGCGTCGAAGACCATGGGCAAGGTCTCGACATGGAACACGGACCGGTCGCAGGATTTGATGCGGTGCATGTCGTCATTGCTGAGGATGGGATGGAGGGTGCTCAACATCCGGGCATGTTCGGGCCGCTCGGTCAACAGGTTGACCCCGCGCCCAATATAGTCGCGCAACGACATGACCAGTTCCTCGCGCAGTGGATCAATGGGCGGATTGGTGACCTGCGCGAAGAGTTGTTTGAAATAACGATACAGGAGTTGGGGGCGATCGGACAAGACGGCCAGGGGGGTGTCATCCCCCATGGAGCCGACGGCCTCCTGGCCATTGCGGGCCATGGGCGTGAGGATCATGCGCAGTTCTTCGCGCGTGTAGCCAAAGACTTTCTGGCGCAGGCGGATGCTCTCGCGATCGGGCTGGACGGGCTCGGAGGCGGCGAAGAAATTATGCAGGTGGATCTGATGGTCCGCCAGCCAGCGTCGATACGGCTGGCTGCGTGTGATCCGGTTTTTGACTTCACTGTCCGAGACGATGCGCCCTTCGGCAGTGTCCACCAGTAACATGCGTCCCGGCATCAGGCGTCCCTTGCGTCGGACGTTGGCCGGTTCGATATGCAACACACCCGTTTCCGAGGCCAGAACAACGTACCCGTCTTTGGTCTCTGTATAGCGGCAGGGACGCAGGCCGTTGCGGTCCAGGGCGCCACCGATCAGCGCGCCGTCCGTAAAGACCATGGCCGCGGGACCGTCCCAGGGCTCCATGAATGCGGAGTGGTATTCATAAAAGGCCCGCTTGTCGGCGCTCATGTGATGTTTGGGGCCCCAGGCCTCGGGGATCATCATCATCAGGGCATGGGGCGCGCTGCGGCCGGATTGATAGAGCAATTCCAGCGCATTGTCGAAACAGGCCGAGTCACTGACGCCTTCTTCGATGATGGGGAAGAGTTTATCCAATTCATCGCCGAATTGTTCCGACTCCATGATCGCCTCGCGGGCTTTCATCTTGTTGACGTTCCCGCGCAAGGTGTTGATCTCGCCGTTGTGAGCGATATAGCGAAACGGCTGAGCCAGCGACCAGGACGGGAAGGTGTTCGTGCTGTAGCGCTGATGGACAATGGCCAGGGCGGAGACCATGTCGGGATCGCGCAGGTCTTTGTAGTACTCCATGACCTGCCGGTCCACGAGCATTCCCTTGTAGCAGATCGTTTTCGACGACAGGGTGCAAATATAGAAATCCTGGTACGCCTTTTCGCCGATTTGGTTCCGAATGGCGGCGACGGCCTTGTCGCACATTTTTCGGGCAATATAGAGGCGCCGCTCAAACGCCGCCGGATCAAAGGCGCCCTTGGGCGCATCCTTGAGTTTGAGGAAGATCTGACCGACCCAGGGCTGGCAATCGCGGGCCAGATAGCCCAAGTCCGAATCATCCGTCGGCACTTGCCGCCAGCCCAGGGTCTCCAGCCCCTCGTTGGCCAACGCTTCGTTCAGGGTCTCCAGAATCGCTTTGCGGGCGGCCACGTTTTCCAGGGGCAGGAAAACCTGGCCGATGCCATATTCTCCGGCGGCGCCGAGGGCGATGGACGCCGCGTCACAAACCTTTTGGAAGAAAGGATGGGAAATCTGAAGGAGGATTCCGGCGCCGTCGCCGGTTTTCCCGTCGCCGCCGATGGCCCCGCGATGGCGAAGATTTTCCAGGATTTCACCGGCGTATTGGATCACCTGATGGGTTCGCTGGCGATTGATATTGGCCACGAATCCCACCCCGCAGTTGTCATGTTCAAACTCGGGATCGTAAAGCCCGTTTGCCGGGGGGAGGAATCGTGGCTGTGGGGCATGTGAATACATGAGGCGTCACCTTTATAAAATGGATACAGAATCGCGGCTCAGGCGATGGGTCGTCGGGGCCGGGGGCCGACCGCGCGCAGTCTCGCTTGCGATCCGGGACAAACGCCCTGAGGGCGTCACTGATACAACGTGTGCCGCATTCTGCGCCCGATTTGATCCCCGCCGGGAATCGCGCGTCTTCCAATCGGGAACGCGACTCCATTCCCGTTGTTTGATTCGTTATTGTATCGGTTCAGCCGAGATTGACGCAGATTTGTTCCAAAGAAAAACCTGTTTTCCACGCTTTTTCCCAAATGAACCGGGCGAACTCCCCGAAACAGATGGTTGCGCAGCGCGGGGGGAGGACGCTTCGTTCGCAGAGTTGTTTAATGTGAGCGAGATTCATGCCGCAATGAAGGCCTTGGGGAAAAAGCCCTCCCGTCGCGCCGGACCCTCCGCCCCAATGCGCCCTCACGGCCGCCCGGAGCAATGGACGGCCCGGGTTGAACGCATGGTTTTTGAACGGTTTTTTTTTCACCCCATTCAACTCAGGCCCAAGATTAAACCAATCCCTGAAACGGCACAATCCCCTTTTTTTATACCACCTCAAAAAGGAAAGCCGCTGGTGGGAGGCCCGATGGGCTGACCGATACGGGAGTGAAGCCGTCGGGGGCGGGTCTGTATGGGCTCCGATGCCCTCAACGGCCCGACGCTGTCGAATTATTGGTTTGGTTTAGACCGATTGAAGTAAAAATAAATTTCGGTATGCGTATTAAATGCAAAAAAATATTTGACTCCCCCGAGTCCCGGATCTACCATCCCACTATGAACGTGATGAGAAAAAAGCCCGAATGTCCTTATTGTGGCGAG
>JADFCT010000116.1 GCA_017161665.1 Candidatus Sumerlaeota bacterium | reverse complement strand
TCGGATAACTCTCGGGATGGACGGCGCTGGCATCCAGGGGATTGGCGCCGTCGCGAATGCGCAAAAAACCCGCAGCCTGTTCAAAGGCCTTGGCCCCGAGGCGCTTGATTTTCAACAGTTCTTGACGGGATTCAAAGGGACCATTGTCATCCCGGTGTTTGACGATGTTCCGCGCTAATTGAGTCCCCAAGCCCGAAACGTACCCCATCAACTGGGCGCTGGCTGTGTTCACATCGACGCCAACCCGGTTAACACAACTGACGACGACGTCATCCAGTTTCTGCTTCAAAGCCTTTTGATCCACATCGTGTTGATATTGCCCCACTCCAATGGATTTGGGATCAATTTTTACGAGTTCGGCCAGCGGATCCATCAAGCGCCGCCCGATGGAAACGGAACCGCGAACAGTCACGTCATGATCTGGAAACTCTTCACGGGCCACATCAGAAGCCGAATAAACGGAAGCGCCGCTCTCGTTGACCATCACCACCGCGATGGACGGGGGCAGTCCCAAACTGCGAACAAAAGCCTCGGTTTCTCGACTGGCGGTACCGTTGCCGATGGCAATGGCTTCGATTTCATATTGCTCAATCAACGCCTGTGTGGTTTTCTTCGCCTCCTCCACCCGCGCGGCGGACAGGGTTGGGTAGATCACCGTATCATGAATCAATTTACCCTGACGGTCCAGACAGACGACCTTGCAACCCGTTCGGAATCCCGGGTCAATAGCCAATACATTTTTCGAGCCCAACGGCGAGGTCATCAGAAGTTCTTCAAGATTTTTGGCAAAAACACGAATCGCTTCTTCATCGGCCCGTTTTTTACATTCCAGGCGTGTTTCGGTTTCCATGGAAATGGAAAGCAGCCGTTTGTAGGCATCTTTGGCTGCCAGTTTAACCTGCTGGGCCGCCGGCGAATCGTTCTGAACAAAGCGCGATTCAATCAATTCAATGGCTTCCTCTTCGCTCGGCGCAATTTTCATAAGCAGAACGCCTTCTTTTTCTCCACGGCGCACAGCCAGAATCCGATGGGACGGGGCCTTGGAAATCGGCTCGGTCCAGTCGAAATAGTCCCGATACTTCTGGCCGTCTTCTTCTTTGCCCGTTCCCACACGGCTGACCATTTCGCCTTTATCTAGAAAGAGTTTTCGCATTTTTTCGCGTGTCGGCGCGTCTTCGTTGATCATCTCCGCAATGATGTCCCGCGCGCCGGCCAAGGCGTCTTCAACGGATGCGACTTCTTTCTCTTCACTGACAAAATCAACCGCCTGAGCTTGCGGCTCGAAATCAACGGCTTGCTCCAGGAGTTGAAGCGCCAGTGGCTCCAACCCTTTTTCACGGGCAATGGTGGCGCGGGTTCGGCGTTTGGGACGGAAGGGCAGGTAAACATCTTCGAGTTTCGCCATCGTTTCCGCAACCATTACGGCGGCTTCCAGTTCAGGCGTCAGCAATTCACGTTCCTTGAGAGAACTCAGGATCGCCTCTCGCCGTTTGTCCAGTTCGGCTAATTGTTCCAGGCGATCGCGAATGGCGGTGATGGCGACTTCGTCCAGAGAACCGGTGACTTCCTTTCGGTATCGTGAGATAAACGGCACCGTGGCACCGTCCGCTAACAACGCGGCCGTGGCCTCGACCTGCTCAGGACGAATATTCAATTCTTCAGCAATTTTTTGAATGTGATCGGGATTCATAGAAATAGAAAGTCTCCTCGGCTCGGAATAGAACAGGATCATTGCACATACGCAACAGGGACGGTCAGCCTACCGATTGACGCGCGCGAGGTCATCCCCAAATACCCAAAGTCAGGATTTTTCCTCCTGTCACACCTGACTAATTTGTATGGTCCAATCCAAAGAGAAAAGCGCGCCGTGCTCCCAACGGAAGCCCGGCGCGCGCGTGCTGGAAAACTTGTACGATCCGACGCTTATTTTGTTGTGAATTGGCTTATAACCAGCCACAACGAAATGATGAAATTGATTCCCAGCAAGCCGATCAGCCAGAAATTGGCCTTGGAAATCTTCTCAATCTGACCGGTCAGTCCGTCGACGATTTCCTGTTGCGCCTTGAGCTGCGACTCACGCTGGCTCTGATCGAACTGATAGGCTTTGTTCATGGCCTTGATGTCATCGCTCAGGGATCGGATCCGTTCAATGGACTCCGATTGCCCCTTTTGATAATGGGCGCGCTGCGCCTCGTCTTTGGCATCCAGCGTCGAAGCCACCTGATTTGCGATCTGACTGGCGTTCAAGTCCAGCCGGTCGCTCAAGGTTTTGACACCGGTATCGACACGATCGCGAAGACTCTGGACATTATCGGCGGATTGTTCCGATAAAGAACGGGCGCCTTGATCTACCTTGGCGATGATTTCGTGGGTGGCTTCGCCGAGTTTGTCCGCCAGGTTCTTGACATTTTTCTCAACATCGCTGCCAACCGATTTCGCCGCGCCGTCAATTTTCTCGGCGAGCATTTTGGAATGTGTTTCGGCTTTTGAAATCTGGGAATTCGAAGCCGTGTCGATCTTATCGGCCAACATCCGGGAGTTGGTTTCCGCCTTGGCGGAAAGGGATTTAGCGCTTTGGTTGATAGCCTCTGTCACGGATTCGTGCCCGGCATTCAGGGCTTCAACCGTGGACTGAGCGGCCGTTTCCATTTTGTCGCCCAGCATTTTTGCGTTCGCCTCCGCTTTGGCGGACAGGCTTTGAACGCTCTGTGAAATCTGTTGAGTCAATTCCCGCGAGGACGCGCTTGTCGATTTTCCCAGACTGTCCAACGCTTTGGACTGTTCATGCAAATCGGCTTTGAGACCTTCTTCGACACGCGCGCGATCCTTGGTCTGTTTGACGGACAGTTCATCCAGGGTTTCCCGAATTTTCTCAACCTGACTGCGTCCCCGCTCTTGGATCAATTCCTTGAGATTACGCTCATCGGCATCCATTTTTTCAAACAGTCGCGACAGATTTTTCTCACCCAGATCCCGATGGGCGGCCTGAAGACTCTGTTGCGTGTTCTTCAACTGCGCTTCGATAGACTGAACCGTATGTTGCACGGAAGTACGAATGGCGTCTTCCAGTGCCCCCACCCGCTGCTTGAGTTCCGCCGTCGTTTCGGAGATGGACTCCCCAGCCTGGCCAGCCTGCGCCGCGGCATCCGTCAACTGGCGGGCCGCCTCCTCGACTGTCTGCATCTGCGCCGCCGTATGCGCGTCTAATAATTCCCGAAGATCGTTATTGCACGAAACATACGACTCCTTGAAACGGGCGGTTTCATCCTGAAGGCTCTGCGTCAGCTGTTGTCTGATTTCATCCCCCGTTCCCTTCAGAGCGCGGTCGATGTGTTCACGCAGATTGTCGCCCAATTGTGTTTGAGCCAATTGTCCGGCCAATTCCTGAAGCGCTTGGCGCGTGACGTCATCCATGTATTCATTGCTGGTCATTAAGCAATCTCCTGTATATGTTCTTTAATGCTACGACGATGGCGTCTTCCAAGGCGTCGTCGGTAAAGGGGTCACTCAAAGACAAGCCCAGATTTCGCCAGGACTTGCGGATTTCCTGCGGCGCAGCATTGCGCTCCAGAATGTCACTGCCCAACCGCTGGAAATGCGTGTAACGGACATCATAATTTTCATGAATAAAATATCGATCAATCGTCGGAACGTCGATCGTCTCACAATAGGCGTTCAGGGATTCGACCACATCAACCAGAATGTCTTCCAATTTGTCGGCGAACAGACCGCCGTTGGCGCAAGTGATAACGGCTTTCCCCGCCTGGCGCAAGAGATCTCCGGTATAGGGCGCCCGATCGAGATCCGAAATGCCCGAAGCGATTCGCTTCATGTTCAGGGCCACTCCAACCGTATCGAATTGCGCCAGCAGTTTGTGCCAGTCCAAAGGTTCAAGCCGTTCATCATCGGGCGCAATCAGAATAGTCATATCCTGAAGAATGGTCGCCGGTGGGGTGATTGCCCGGGTATTGAAGCCCAAATCCAGCCCTTCTGTCGGTCCACAGGCCACCCACATATCAGCCGGAGCGTCTTGAAGCCGATCACACATGGCCAGTTCATGTCCCAAAAGGGAAAGGAGGCGAATATTCTCATCCCGGTTGGGCCCCAGCAGGAGAATATGGCGCCGCTTTCCCGTCTTAATTTGTTCCTGACGATCGAAGGCGTCCAAAAAGAAACGCTGGAAACTGAGTTCCTGGAATCGAGCAATCAGTGAATGCAGTGGCATGGCAGCTTGGGCGATTCGGGATTTGATTTTCGCTGCGGAAGGTGGCGTCGGAATCAAACCCGCCCGTTCACTCTTCCAGTCCAGCAAAGCATGGATATTTTTTAAGAGTTTGGATATTTCGGCCTGTGTATCACCTAAACGGGCTCGCAAAAGTTCCAGACGCTGGCGTTCTTCTTTGGACTCAGCCACCGATTGCCGGGCTTCTTCCAGGGCGCGTTTTTCCGCTTCAAATTCTTGACGCAACGGTTCCACATACACCTGACTGACAAAATCGATCCACCAGTTCAGGTGATCAGCCAATGGCGGCAACAGGGCGGCCAGATAGTCCTCCATAACGTCGGTCAGTTCATCTTTGTCCACTTCCTGATACGTGACGGATTCTATTTTTGGCCAGAATATCCATCGAATCCCCCAATCCCGGGTACGGACCTTTTCGGAATGGATGTTGAGAAAATTATCGAAATCAGGCACATCACTGCGGGAAATTTCCCGCTCCAGATTTTTTCGGGCCGGCTCGACATGATGGGCTTCCAGGACTTTTCTGAACTCAATTCGGTTTTCGTCAAGTTGTTCAATCAGCGCTCCCGTCATGGCGTCCCAGTGATGGCAGTATTTATCATAAAGCCCACGCAATCCCTCCACATTGTCTTGCTCGGCAAAACGGTCCCGGAGTTTTTGAGTCTGGAAATCCACATCGAAGTGCTGCATCCATTTTTCGCCCAGCGTGTCGATTCTTTCCGCAATGTTCAATAAATCCGATTCGAGCAATTCCACCCGTTCAATGGCGTCGGGAGGGGGAGCGGATGGGGCTTCCGCGTCTTTTCGACTCAGGATCTGTTCCAGTTCTTCGGTCGATTGCGCCAAAATACGAGAGAGTTTCCTCCCCCGGGCGTCCAGGATATGATGATCCAAGTCCCGGGTAAAACGTTCCAAATAAGACAAAACACTCTCAAAATTTGACGCTTGCCATTCGGGGGTTCCGCGATCATGCCCACCGTCTTTGGCCCAACGCGACGAGATCAAGACCACGCCATACGACTTCAGATTAGGCGCCTCTTTGATATGCGATTCGATACGCTGCACTTGTTCCCGCAGTTTGTCTTCCCTGCTGCGCAAGACTTTGCCGCCTTCCATGTCGTCGGACTCCAGGTCGGCCTGGGTCAGGAGGAACAGAACGCGCTGGTCATTTTCAATCAGTTTCTCAACGAGTTCAAGATCTGCCTTTTTGAGCGGATTTCGAATCGACGTCATGTAAATGATGATGTCCGCCATGGGCAGGAACTGCCGAAGCACGAGGTCCCGGTGTTCCGGCAACCCATACGCATCCAATCCCGGTGTATCAAACAAAACCAGACGATCGGGAAAGACTCCCTCAGGGGACCGCCATTCGAGGAGTTCTATTTTTTTCTGATTACGGGGATTGAGCCGTTCCGACGCAAATGATTTCATCCGGTCTGAAGTCAAATCAGTTCCAGACAGAATCAGCGGCTCTTGGTTTTGCGCATGAATGACGACCTCGCGATGTTCACCCTTTCGGCAACGGATCAGAAGATTGGTCGTGGCGCGGGATTCTTCGGGCAGGATTTCTTCGCCCATCATGGCATTAATAAATGTGCTTTTGCCGCTGCTGGTAATGCCAACCAAGCCGACACGCAGACGTGATTCGGCCATATCATCCAGCAAATCCGTCACCTGATTTCGCCGCGCAACGAGATAATCCGCCTCGTTAAATGCGGCGATCGCGGTGTTCAGCAGTTCTACAAGCCCCTTATTGGCCGTCTCCGTAACCATCTGCCCTTCCATGCGCTATCCTTATGATCATATCGTTCATCCATCATGTGACGGGGCATTGTGCCATGCCGCCAGGGAGGAGTCAAGCCGCATCGGCCCATTCTTTAGCCTTGATTGATCAGGGATGAGTGAATAGAAAATCCCCCCCACGAACAAAAGACTACGGCGGCCTGCATACAATGGATTTAGCCATCACGAATGCGCGGATTATCAGCGCACTGGAGCGAGTCGGACTAACGGCACACACGGAACACCACGAAACCATCGATTCCACCAGCGCCCGAGCCGCTCAGCTCATCAAAAGTGGCAGATGGATCGGAACCCAGCCTCTGTTGATTTGCGCAAACTATCAGTCGGCTGGACGCGGGCGCCGTGGCCGTATTTGGCATGCGTCGATGGGACAATCCCTTATGTTCACCTGGGCTGAGAGGGCAGACCAGTGGGCCGGGGAAGGCGCCCTCATCCCCTTGGCGGGCGCTTTGGCGGTAACCAATGCCTTGGCCAGTCTGTATAGTATCAAGGCCGGAATCAAATGGCCGAATGACGTGCGGATAAATGGTCTAAAACTTGCCGGCATTCTGGCCGAACAGGCGCACGGCCCCAACGGAACCGCCTTGCTCATTGGGATTGGGATCAATATACATCCGTGGGGTGAGGACTTTCCGAACGAACTCCGTGAGACTTCCACATTTGCCACAGCCCATACCTCGGAGACCATTGATCGCCCTTGCCTTATGGCCACTATCTTACAGGCTCTCCATCAACTCAAACGGGAAGTACGTGAACATGGGGGCAAAACACTACGTCCTCGGATCGTTCGGCGGCTGGATATGATTGGAAAGATGATCCGAATCGAACACGAAAATGCGCCGCCCCTCATCGGAGCCGCCATGGGGATTGAATCCAACGGCGCGCTGATCGTCCGCCAGATGAACGGTGAGTCTGTCGTATGCTTGAGTGGTATCGTGTACGAATAGAACCCAATCTAGCGGACATCATCTTTCTTAGGGAAATACTTGTCCAGCGCAGATCCGCCGGCGTTCAGGTCGCCCGGTTTCGAGCTGTTAGGAGGATCGGCTGGCGTGGAGACGCCATAAAAGACTCCCGGCATGGACTGTCCCGTTGCCCCTGCTGAAGTGAGAGGCTCCAGTAAATTCGGTTTTTTCGGTTCACCTGGAGGAAGGGGATGCGGCTGATGCGCAGGTCCGGCATCCCCCTGACGCAAGATATTTCCCGGCTGAAGGTCGGGGGGCGAGATTTCGATAGGCGGCAGGCTCGGCAATCCCGATTGCTGAAGGGCTTGAAGACTATACCGTGCCGTGGGATTATTCGGCTCCAGACGAAGGGCTTCTTCAAAGGCCTTGACAGCCAACTCCTCGCGACCCTTCTGAACAAAAAGCCGCCCCAGAATATTCTGAACCCTCGGATCATTGGGCGCCGTTTGCCGAGCCAGCCCCAGGCTCTTGTTGGCTGAATCAAGATCGCCCAGATCCAAATAGATTTCTCCCAATCCCACTAACGCGCGCACATTTTTCGGATCGGCTTTCAACGCCTGATGATAATAATCGATCGCCTTTTTCTGCGCCTCAGACGGAGACGTGGGTTTCAAAGAACGTGTGTGGAACAGGTCATTCTTTTTAATGCTGCCGATTTGAACTTCCTGATAATCGGCGAAGGGATTGGCTGCCGTCGCAGGATCCGCCAGGCGATGACCACGCATCCGCATCAATTCCGCATCACCGGCCTGAGCCAGAATCAGCGGCTCATTCGGTACGACGGCTAGCGCTTCCCCGGCCACGCGAACCGCTTCATCAAACTGCCCGTCACGCATCAAGTCATTCATCCGAACCTGTGTGACGGCAACATACTTTGCCTGAGCCGCCTGGCGTATCGGTTCCGACTCTTTGTTTTCCCGCAATATGGTCAGATAGCCCTGACTGGCTGAAGAAAGATCACCACGATCCAAATCACGATCGGGCGCCAAGGTGATTTGACGCATGATGGGTGAAGTGGGAGACGAACGGACCCTCCCCCACTCTGGTCCCATGGTCAGATACAGAGCGAATCCTGTCACGGCCACGCCAACAGCAAAAGGCGCGACCATCTGAGGATGAAAGGCCCCTATGCATCGAGACCACCAACCCGCTCGCGCCGACGAACTGGCCACAGCGCCACCATTCAACCATTCTTGCCCATAATCGGTATCTCGAATGGAGTCAATGAAGGCGCCTAATTCGCGCTGGAGCGCTGGCGTCCGGGTCAGACGGCGACGGAAGGTCCGCGCCTCGCGACGGCGCATCCGGCCCTCCACATAAGCCTGCATGGCGTCCAAATCGGATTCGGACACTGCCGCCAAGTACGGATTCCCGCTGTCCAGCTCGCCGATCAGGTGTCTGCGATACACATGCAAAACCGCCTCGGTGGGATCATTCGTTCGAAAAGGTTTTTGGGAATTCATCATTGCGCCTGCAATTTCCGTCCATGGGTCGAGTCTCGGACGATTCAATTCATGACCGAAAAACGGTCTTTCTCGTCATCCGAGTTTCAGTCGGATCGCCCAGCGAAAGTTTGCCGCCAAAAAACATTCGACCACAAATTATTCCACAATGCGTCCCATACACTGAGCCAGCCGCGTCACTTCGTCCACCAACTGAGCGAATTTTGCCGGCTTGAGTGACTGGGGTCCGTCACTGACGGCTTTGTCTGGATGGGGATGGAACTCGACGACCACCCCGTCGGCTCCCGCAGCAATACCCGCCCGGGCCATGGCCGTCACATACTGCCAGGAACCGGTCCCATGGCTGGGATCAACGAGTACCGGCAAGTGGCACTGTGACTTGATCACAGGCACAGCATTCAAATCCAATGTAAACCGTGTCGCCGTCTCGAAGGTACGAATACCACGTTCACACAAGATCACGTTTTCATTGCCCTCGGACAGAATGTACTCGGCGGACATGAGAAATTCCTGGACCGTTTGGGCCATTCCACGCTTGAGTAAAACGGGAATTCGGGACCGGCCCGCTTCCTTCAGAAGCGCAAAATTTTGAGAATTGCGCGCCCCGATCTGCATGACGTCCGAGTACTCCTGGATGGGTTCCACATCATTGACCGAAACAATTTCCGTCACCACTCGCAGGTTATATTCATCGGCTGCCTGCCGCAGGAGTTTGAGCCCCTCGACCTCAAGTCCCTGGAACGAATACGGCGACGTGCGGGGCTTGAAGGCGCCTCCGCGCAGGAAAGGAACGCCCAAATCCCGACACACCCGCCCACATTCCATAATCTGCGCTTCACTCTCCACAGCGCAGGGCCCCCCCATGATCGTCAGATGTTGATCGCCGATCATTGCACCCTTAACATCAATGGCGGTCCGTGTGTCACGGTACTCCGAACTCGCCAGTTTGAACGGCTTGAGAATAGGAATAACCGCTTCGACGCCGGCCATGCTTTCCAACTGCTGCAGCGGCGTTTTGTCCTCATGCCCCACAGCGGCCAAAACCGTTCGTTCCACACCGATAATTGGGGATACCCGATATCCCAACTCCTCGATCCGTTTAATCGCCGCGTCCCGCTGATCAACGCTGTGGCCCGGCCCCATGACAATAATCATAATACGCTCTTTCAGTCAACAAATGGGATTAAACTTAACGGCGGCGAAGTTTTGGCTTCTTAAACTTCACCACCGACAGTACATTGCAGTTCAATTTATTTAATGGCGCCCCCCGCCCCGTGGCAAGCCCTTTCCGTCGC
>JADFCT010000115.1 GCA_017161665.1 Candidatus Sumerlaeota bacterium | reverse complement strand
AGGGATAGCCGTCTTGGAATAGCCTTTATTCCAGGACGCTAGGAATTGGCGTATAACGTCTGCCGAAATGGTTTCCCCATCCTGGTGGCTCTATCGTTCCCAGTCGGTTGACAGGACGCTATGTCGCGCAAGCCTTTCAATTCATAATTGAAATGTAACTTCGAAACGCCTCTTGATCGGCTGGTCAGGGGCTTTTTCGATTAAGCGAATCTTCAGGGTATGATCTGCCTTATCCTCACGGACAAGAGTCGCGAAATTCATCCCTTTAACTCACCCGGGAGTGCGGCTAAAAAATCGCCCCTCCGACTTTCGGGATAGACAGAACGCATAAAGTCCATAAAATGCTTAGGAGCGGGAATACTTGGGCATGGCGCAGCCTTTGGGCTGTCATGTTTGTATGACACAATCATATATTCATTCTGCGGGAGAAGGAAGGGGCAGTCGGCTTTGGGATAATACTGTCTATTCCCTTCTGAAAGGAAGTATTTCATGAGTGACGATGCGGCGATGGCTTCGAAGGGGCATGTGGTTTATCCTCGCTGGTTTGTCTGGTTTTTGCGATTCATTCTGACGGTATCGATCGCGGGCGCAGGATTTAAGACGTATCACTGGTTGGTGGAAAATGCGCCGGTGCGCGAGCGGCGGCCAACAGGCGAGCGTTCCGTGGTTGTCGAAGTCACTCCCTTACGACACGAGTCCAAAAAAATCACGATCCGTGTCACTGGAACCGTTATTCCAGTGCATGATCTCTCTTTGAAGAGTCGTGTGAATGGTGAGGTGGTCGCCATTCATCCAGAACTGGAACCCGGCGGGCGTTTGACTTCAGGGGCCGTCACGGTGCGATTGGATACGGCTGACTACACACTGGACTTATTAAAAGCTCAGGCCGCTCTTCAGGATGTAAAAGAACAGATTAAAGAAAACGCGATTCGCGAAGCGAATCTTCAGGAGTCGCTGAAACTGTCCGAGAAATCGGTTGAACTGGCCGACGCCGAGCTCCGTCGCTTAAGCGCGCTGCGATTGTCGCAGACCGTATCAGCATCCGCTTACGATGCCCAGGAACGGGCGGTCCTAACCCTGCGCAGTCAGGCGCAAACCGTTCGAAGCGCTCTTCGGCTTATTCCGACTGAGCGAACCGTCCTACAGGCGCAACTGGATCAGGTCCAGGCGCAAGTGGGTCGCGCGAAACTGGATTTGGAGCGCACGGAAATTGTGAGTCCTTTTGACGCAGCCGTTCTGTTCCGTTCGGTTTCATTGGGAACTCTGGTCACGCCACAAACGGAATTGGCTCGCCTGGTGGATATCGAAGCCTTTTGGGTTGAAACGCCGTTGCGTGCCGATCAACTCGATTGGATCGCTTTACCCAATGGGGACTCGGGGGTTGGCGCATCGGCTATCATCCGTCCCTCCGGAGTCCACGCGGAAGACACGCGATGGACTGGAACAGTGGTCCGTCGCCAGGTAAGAATTGAAGAGCAGGGACGCCTGGCCCGGTTGCTGATTCGTGTCGAACGCCCATTTGATTCAGAGAAAATCCCCTTGCTGCTGGGTTCGTTTGTTCTCGTCGAAATCGACGGACCTCTATTGGAAGACGTGTTTATCATTCCGCGTACAGCCATTCACAACGGGCAGGAGGTGTGGCTGCGGACTGCCGATGGTCGCCTGGAAATCCGAACGGTGGAATCGATATGGAGCGATGAGGAAGTTGTCCTTTTCCAGGAAGGCTTGAAAGAAGGTGAACAACTTGTTTTGACGGATATCGCTTCTCTTGTTCCCGGCATGAAACTGGATTTGCCCGGAGATGAGCCCTCGCAGCCAGAGCGTGTCAACCCAGCAAAGAATCCGGGGTCGGGTAAAGGGAGGCAGGGGCAATGAACACGTCTTCTTCAGCGAATCAAACCGTTGGCCCCGGCCCGATCGCCTGGATGGCGGAAAATCATGTTGCCGCAAATCTGTTGATGTTGACACTGCTTGTAGGTGGCCTTTACACGATTTTATCCATTAAGAAAGAAGTTTTCCCCGACTTCGAACTCGACCTTGTGTCCATCACGGTACCCTATCCGGGCGCCAGCCCGGAGGAAGTGGAGCGAGGGATTATCCGGGCGATCGAAGAAAATATCCGTGGCTTGGAAGGCATCAAAGAAATCTATGCCACTGCCGCCGAGAGCCGGGCGCAGATACGTGTCGAATTGTTGGAGGGGGAGGACTCGCAACGAATCTATCAGGACATTCAACAAGAAGTGGCGCGGATTACGACGTTTCCGGATGACTCCGAAAGGCCAATTGTCCGACTGCTGACTCGCCGTCGGGAGGTGCTCGATCTTGCCTTGTATGGGGATGTGTCCGAACGAACGCTACGTGACCAGGCCGAGCTGGTTCGCGACCGGCTTCTCATGAATCCCAATATCACACAAGTTGATCTCAGCGGCGTTCGCGATCCCCAGATCACCGTTTCAATCAGTCGGGATACCCTGCGCAAGTATGGTCTAACCTTGCGAGATATTTCCCGAAAACTTGAAAGCCTGGCCGTGGAGCTGCCCGGTGGCGGGATCAAAACGCGGGGAGGAGAAATCCTCTTGCGCATGAAAGAACGGCGCGACCATGGAGACGAGTTCGCGACGTTGCCCATTATTGCCGGACCCGATGGGACCATGGTGAAATTGGGCGACATCGCGACGGTTACGGACGATTTCGACGAAGACATGGAGCAGTACGCCTCATGGAACGGTATGCCGGCGGTGATGATCAACGTTTTTCGGGTGGGCGACCAGACTCCGGTCAGTGTTTCCGAGGCAGCCCGCGGTGTTTTAGATCAGATCAATGAGGAACTACCGCCTCACATGGGAATCGTCGTGCGACGGGACATGTCCGACATCTATCTTCAACGTCTTGAACTGCTCAGCAAGAACGGTTTGATCGGGCTTGTTCTGGTCCTTGCCATGTTGACCATGTTTCTGGACGCGGGGCTGGCTTTTTGGGTGGCGATGGGCATTCCCATTTCCTTTTTGGGCGGCATGATCCTCCTTCCTCATTTTGGCGTCTCCATCAACATGATTTCCATGTTTGCCTTTATCGTGGCCTTGGGAATCGTGGTGGATGACGCCATTGTGGTCGGGGAAAACATTTATGAACACCGCTTGCGAGGGGATCGGTTTCTCTATTCGGCCGTGGCAGGGACGCGCGAAGTGGCGATGCCTGTTTGTTTCAGCATTGCCACCAATCTCGTGGCCTTTTCGCCGCTTATGTTTCTGCCCGGGTTTATCGGAAAAATCTGGCTGTCTATTCCAATCGTCGTCATGACGGTCTTTGTCATTTCCCTTTTGGAATGTCTATTCATCCTTCCTGCGCACCTGTCCGCCGCCCCGCGCAAGCGATCCGGGGGGCTGGCCAATCGTTTTCGTTCCTGGCAACAATCCTTTGAACGGGCCTTTATGCGAAGTGTGAATCGCATTTATGGGCCGATTCTTCGATTCGTTCTTCGAAACCGCTACGTGGTGGTGGCCATTGGGTTGTCCGCCGTAGTCATCACGATGGGATATGTTGACAGCCGTCGCATTGGTGTGGTGCCAATGATGCGCATCGAATCCGATTACGCCACCGTCAATGCGGCGCTTCCATACGGTTCGCCGGTCGAGCGAACGCGTCTCGTTCAGGATCGGTTGATCGCGACGGCTCAACGCGTGGCCGCAGCCAATGGTGGCGATCAACTGATGCGCGGCATATTTGCCGAGATCGGTGAGGAGTTTCGCAGTCAAACGGGCGGCCATGTCGTCGAAGTGCGTGTTTATCTGACCGACCCTAAACAAAGGCCGATCCCTACCAGCGTCTTCACAGATTTATGGCGAAAAGAAACCGGTGTGATTCCCGGCGTGGAGGCCATCCTTTTTGAGTCCGATGGTGGCGGACCGGGGAGTGGCGCTTCGTTATCCATCCAGCTTCTTCACAGTGACAATGAAGTACTGGATCAAGCCTCCGCTGAACTGGCCGAACGTTTGGCGGAATTCCCCATTGTCAGCGACATCGATGACGGATATTCGCCGGGGAAACCGCAATTGGATTTTACGATGCTCCCCGAGGGGCTGGCATTAGGGCTTACCTCAGCCGACGTGGCGCGACAGGTTCGCGACGCTTTCTATGGGGCCGAAGCGCTGCGACAGCAACGAGGGCGCGATGAAATAAAAGTAAAGGTGAAACTTCCGCCCGGAGAACGCCTTTCGGAGCACGACTTGGATGAAATGCTGATTCGCACCCCCACGGGGGCCGATGTTCCCCTCCTTGATGTGGCGAAAGTCAAACGCGGACGCGCTTATACAAGCATTAACCGAAAAGATGGGCGACGCGCTGTAGACGTCACCGCCAATGTCATCCCCCGGGATCAAAGTGAAAACGTACTGGAAGATGTGATGACTCTCGCAATCCCCGAACTCAAAGTCAAATACCCTGGTCTCAGCCAGGGATTCAGCGGGCGTCAGGAAGATCTGCGCGAGGGAATGAATTCGCTGAAAAGTGGGTTCCTTGTCGCCATGTTGTGTATATATGTAATTCTGGCGATTCCCTTCCGCAGCTACCTCCAACCATTAATCGTAATGATATGTATTCCCTTTGGCCTGGTGGGAGCGGTCATCGCCCATATCTTCATGGGGTATCCCTTAAGCCTAATGAGCATGATGGGGATGGTGGCATTGTCCGGTGTTGTGGTGAACGATTCCCTGCTGTTGATTCATTATGCCAACGAGCAACGAAGAAACGGCTCCACATCACTCGAAGCCATTCTCTTGGCGGGTATTCGGCGTTTCCGCCCCATCATGCTGACAACGATGACCACGTTTTTTGGCTTGGCGCCGATCATCTTCGAGACATCCCGTCAGGCCCGTTTCATGATACCGATGGCGATTTCGCTCGGATTTGGCATTCTCTTTGCCACTCTTGTCACCCTGATTCTGGTTCCATCGTTATACCTTGTAACTGAAGACACAGTCACCCTTGCGCGCGCCGTTTTCGGATTGCATAAACCG
The DNA here is from genome assembly GCA_017161665.1 of Candidatus Sumerlaeota bacterium. Taxonomy (GTDB): domain Bacteria; phylum Sumerlaeota; class Sumerlaeia; order JADFCT01; family JADFCT01; genus JADFCT01. The sequence goes on along the minus strand of JADFCT010000115.1, from coordinate 4,804 downwards.
AAGGGCGAGTGAATGAAGGAATATGTTTGTGGCGCGGGCGCTCGTTCGCATGTCCGTTTCGCTCCGTTCGGACTCAATCAAAGAATTTCGGCAACGAGCGCCTGCGCCACATCATTCGTCAAATGGGGCTGCAATCGATTTATGGAAGGGAATCGCCGGAAGGCTCAGGTATTGGAACCCCCGCAGCAATGGGACGACCAAAAACCGGGGCGCCGGCGGAATCCCAGCCGAAACGCTGCATGTTAATCTGCCGGTTCCACCCCGCGCCTGAGTGTTTGGCGCTGTGATAAACAATCCAATCCTCTTTGCCATCCCGAGACTTGACAAACGAACCATGCCCCGGGCCGAAGACCGCCTTCGTTCGGGAAAACACCGCCTCGGGCTTCTTGGACCAGGACGCAGGATGCATCGGATCCGAGCCCGTCCACGATAACTGGCCCAGGCAATAGTCGTCGCCCCAACTGCCACTGGCCGAATAAATGAGATACAGCTGGTCACCATTCCACAAAACCTGAGGGCCCTCGTTTATCAGTGGGTTCCCGTTGAGTTCCCATGGCAGTTCAGGCGACGAAATCCGGACCCGTTCACCACTGATGGTCCAGGGATTGGACATGGGCGCTATGTAAAGATGTTGGGCAACATTCTCCGTCCCTTCCCAGCCCGACCAGATGAAATAGGATTTCCCATCCGGCATCGTCAGAACAGTCCCGTCGATGGCCCAGCGATCGGAGGGCGAGTTGATTTTCCCCTTCAGGGTAAATGCATCCTGCGGATCTTCCGAAGAGCCCTCCAAGACGTACATCCGATGATTGGCGTTGTCCCCATCATCAGCGGCCACATAAATCCACCATTTCCCCTGGAGGTGATGGAGTTCGGGCGCCCAGATTTCTTTAGAGTAGGGCGCGTCACGTTGGGGGCGCCAGACCGTCTTCCACTGATCCACCCCCAAGTCCTGAAGTCGTTTGCTTTTGTTGACCCGGATTCTCCCCCTGCTTGATTGGCACAGATAATAAGCGTCGTTGTACCGGATGACCCATGGATCCTGGCCAGAAGACACGACCGGATTCGTAAAAGTGGGGGAAGGCGTCAGTGTGCGACGCTCCACCCCTTCGTGTGTAATCTGGATCGGTTTGATCAATCCCTCTTCATCGAAAACCATCCGATCCATACAGGTCACGCGATGATTGGCGTCCCTTTCCCCAAGAGGACGGCGGTGATAAATGGCATACCAGATATCGGCCTGTTTGTCGTGAATCACGGAGTGGTGGCCCGCTCCCGTGGCAACTTCTGGATCCTGCTGGAGCACCTTGCCAATGCGGTTGAAGGGCCCCATGGGCGAGTCCGCTATTGCATAGGCGACGCTATAATGGGGGCCGCCCCAGCCACCTTCAGACCACATGAAGTAATACTTCCCATTTCGAATGAACATAATGGGGCCTTCGACATACCCCTGCGGCGTGATTTCTTTGAAAACCGTTCCATCATCGAAGGGAATGAATCCCGTGAAATCGTCCTTGAGTTTGGCGATGTTACAGTGCGACCAGCCGCCGTAAATCATATAGTACTGACCATCCGTATCGAGAAAGACAAACTGATCAATCGGCTGAGCCCCGTTGTGAATTTCACCGATGAGGGGTTTGCCCAACATGTCCTTGTATGGCCCACCTGGTTGGTCCGCCACCGCGACGCCGATTCCACCAATTTCTCCTTCATGGACGTCATTGGCGCCAAAGAACAAATAAAATCGGCCGTCCTTTTGGACGATGGCGGGGGCCCAGAGCGCGCGGCGCAACCAGGAGATTTCCTTGTTCGAAATGATCCGCTCGTGTTTGGTCCAGGTAATCAGGTCCTTGGACGAAAAGGCATCCAGATGAAGTTGTTGATCGTAAGGGGCTGAAAAAGTGGGGAAAATCCAATACTCATCCCCGATGATGATTCCCTCCGGGTCCGCATACCAACCCTCAAAAAGCGGATTGCCTGACATTTCGGGCGATTGGCTAAATGCGAGACGGCCGGAAAGCAACGCAATCCCGCACAGAAAAGAAAGAAATCTGAAAAATGTTTTGTCATGGAAAGTTTTCGGATTCGCGAATGTGTTCGTGGGCATTGCCTGAATTCTCCAGTTGGACGATCCCATATCATGAACAAGGGATTGACCGTGGTATGATTTATAAAGCCATATCAGCCTTCTCGAAAAGTCAACCGCATGATGATCCGGAGAACAAGCGGAAAGTCCCCGAATTGACGATGTCCATGTCCGTGTTCAGGAAGGGGTGGGGGAGTATCAAATCAATCGAACCCGTTGAGATCTAAGCCAGCCAGGCTAGAGTGTCCCGAGGAATCCCTTGTTTGTTATAAAAATATCGCCGAAACTGTTTGTGCCATTTGTCACGTCATAAACCATCCAATAGTCGCCGTCGATGGCGTCCTGGGCATTTTGTTGGTCGATATTGATCTGGCCGTTTGGCCCATTGCTCATGACCAGCCACATCCAGCCCGACAGTCGAACATCCGGATAGAACCACTTCCAGTAGTCCATGGGATAGTAACGATAGGATTGTTCGCGGAAATCGCCCCCTTTTGCAAAGGGATCCGGCGGCAGGGCCGTCATGTGCGCCACCGGCGTTGTCAACGAAGGGATATCTGTCAAGTAGGAGTGCGCTCGCTTGGGGTCAGTGAACGGGTACGCGCTGTTATCAATCATGTACGACTCCATGGCCGTCGATACGGCCCGCATATCCGCTTTGGCTCGCGAGAGTTTGGCGCGTGTTTGAGCCTCCATAAAGTTGGGGACGGCGATCAGAGCCAAAATGGCAATAATGGCGATTACAATCAGCAGTTCAATCAGGGTGAAGGCCGTGTGTCGGCGAACAGAGTCAGGAAAAAACAGCATCGGTCTATTCTCCTCCAGGAAGATGATGAAGACGACAGGTGAGGGACCGCCAATCGTCCTCATCTCGTTTAACGAAGAAGAGGGTGGGGTTGTTTACTGATTTTCATCGGTCCGCTTATTCTGTTGCCTTTTCTGATGGCGATCGAGTGACGACAATGGCACACTTGCTCCCACTGCTGTCAGACGGTGAGGCTTATCGATGATGGACAAACAAAATGGTGAGTCGCCCCCCCGCAGTTTGGGTGGAGTGGTTCGCCGGATGGGACCGGGGATGATTATCGCCGGTTCGATTGTCGGCTCGGGCGAATTGATCGCGACAACCAAGGTGGGAGCGGAAGCTGGCTTCTATTTGCTCTGGTTAATCGTCTTGGGGTGTGTGGTCAAAGTTTTTGCGCAGGTGGAGTTTGGCCGTTTCACCATCACTTGGAGAAAAACCCCACTCAAGGCATTAAATGAAATTCCCGGTCCTCGGGGACGGCGGACGAATTGGGTTTTATGGTGCTGGGCCTTAATGACGCTATTGATTATCGGTCAACAGGGAGGAATTGTGGGGGGAGTAGGGCAAACGCTGGCAATGATTCATCCGCTCACCGACTACGGCGCCGAATACAATATGGCGCAGGATACGGCCATGCGAGCGCGCGTGGAGCGAGCGGTCGCTGAGATGAAGGGAGAATCTGGTCTCCTGGTCGAAGATGGGGACAGGCCCCCACCGCTGTCGGAACCGTGGGATCCCTACATTTGGGCCGGGATTGCGGCGATGATCACCTCGATCATGTTAGGGGTAGGGCGCTATGCGTTGATTCAGTGGATTTCAACGGTCTTGGTCGCCTTATTTACCCTGATAACCATCCTCACGATGTGCCTGCTTCAAATGCAGCCCACTTGGGCAGTCAGTCCCTCGGAATGGGCGCAAGGGTTGAGTTTTCAACTTCCGCCGATGGTGGAAGGATTGACGCGCAATCCGGTGTTCACCGCTCTGGCCGCCTTTGGAATTATTGGGGTGGGCGCCTCCGAACTGATCATGTATCCCTACTGGTGCATGGAAAAAGGATATGCCCAGTGGACGGGCCCGCGGGATGGTTCCCCCGAATGGATCGCGCGGGCGAAGGGTTGGCTGCGGGTGTTGCAGTTCGACGCCTGGGGCTCCATGGTGATTTATACCTTTGCGACGGTGGCGTTTTATGTTTTGGGCGCATCCGTCTTGGCGCGGACGGGATTAAATCCTGCCAAAGGAGAAATGATTCGCGTTCTGGCTGAAATGTATAACCCGGTCTTCGGCGCCTGGGCGCCAGCCGTCTTTTTGTGCGGCGCTTTCGCCGTTCTGTACTCGACTTTTTTTGTCGCAGCTGCTGGCAATGCGCGCATGGCGGCCGACGGACTTGGCGTTTTCGGCGCGCATGACGGATCGGACGCTACGCGAATGGCGTGGACTCGGGGAATTAGTTGCCTGTGGCCGTTGATCGCCTGGGGCTGCTACGTGGCCGTCAAGGCGCCCGCGGCCATGGTCTTGGCCAGTGGCGTTGCGCAATCCATCATGCTGCCCATTGTTGGGGTGGCCGCATTGTACTTTCGCTTTCGAAGACTGGATGTGGCTTTGAGGCCGGGACGACTATGGGATGCCATGCTCTGGGTATCTTTTGCCGCCTTTTGCCTGGCCGGAGGCTGGTCGCTGTATAGCGCGGTGATCGATTTCTTCCAATGACTGAGTGAGCGCGCAAAGGTTTGGTGAGAAATGATTTAACGGCCAAACTTTGAGGCGCAACTTTATTCAGACGAGATGTCTAGACGCTTTATGATGACTGAATTTAACGGTTTCCTTCCTGCTATTCGTCCTGTCGATTTCGATGAAATCGACGGCGCTCTTTTATGTCCAACTGAAAGCTGGGGGACGGCTTTGGAATGCGTTAT
>JADFCT010000114.1 GCA_017161665.1 Candidatus Sumerlaeota bacterium | reverse complement strand
GCCAAGGCGCGCTGACACAAAGCAAGCCGGGGCGCGGCGCCGCTACCGTATAAGGCCCGCGCCCCAGAAACGAAACATTGGCCAAGCCCCGAAGGTGGCGACATATACCCAATGCTGTTGACTTAGGAACGAACAAACCGACGAACCAAAAACTGTAACGGATTTAACCGAGTGGGGCTTAACCGCCCCACACCCCGTAATGAACAGATTGGGTGTGTTTTCTAGTGAGTTCCCCATGTCCATATAAATGGACACAACAAATGATGGAAATGGCGTCGAGGCTCAGCGCAAAGGCGCGAAGACGCAAAGAACCGTGGGGCGCAACGCCGCTGTCCGATAAGGCCCGTGCCCCAGGATCCAAACATCAGCAAAGCCCCGAAGGCGGCGACATATACGAGCCCAGGGTGGAGCGACCGATAGGGAGCGGAGCCCTGGGTTAGAGAACAGGCGACGGAGGCGACGGCGCGATTTTTGCCGCGGTGCGCGCAAAAAGCGTGACGGCGCCGACGGCCCTCCATCAGCGACTCAAAATTTTCGAACGCGTTTTCAGTCACTGAGACCATTCGGCGCGCTGGTCAAAGCGTCGATCACGGAGGGCGCCGTGGCGCTGCTCTGCGGGAACAGAGAAAGCGTCCCGCCCGTCAGGGAATCGGTGGTCAGGCTGGATTTTACCTCGCGACGGTCACTGTCCACAAAAACCACCGGCACGCCGCGTACAATCATGTGGGCGAAGCTCCAAGCGTCCCAATTGCTCAGCCGAATGCAACCGTGCGAGCGGGCGCGTCCAATCGTTTCCGGCGCCGGCGTGCCATGAATCCCGTAACCGGCCTGGCTCAAACCCACCCAGGCGCGCCCGACAGGGTTATTGGGCCCCGGCGGCAACAGCAGTTTGCCCGAAATCTGTTCCTCCAGGCCGAACAATTCGGGCGCCAGGGTATAATTCGGCCACTCCGCCTGATTGACGGCCACCAGACTCAGGCCGTTATACACCTCGCGATCCATTCCAATCGAGCAATTGAAAGAGGCCCGCAGCTCCCCCTCCGAGTCGTAAACCAGCACACAGAAGCGCGCGATATCCACTTCCACGCGGGCCGCCCGGAAGTCGGGAATGCGTCGCCGAATCCGGGGAACGCTGATCTTCAAGCCAGGCGCCGCATAGAGCCACGTTACCTGTGGATTCAACCGCTCCAGAAAGGATTCGGAGGTGTGATAGCGTTCGGCGAGTAACTCAAGAAGGGTTGAATAGCCCAGCCAGGGACGGCGGGCCATTTCTTCATAGCCATCCGGAAGAGGCGTCAGGGCGGCAAAGTCCTCGGCCCGCAACACCACCTGTGTCGTCAGAACCGTCAGATCGCCCAAGACTCCGTCCGTGATGGGGCCGACAATGCCGTCGATGGTCAATCCCTTGGCGCGCTGAAAGTTCTTAACCGCCTGTCGATAGAGGGGCGTCCATCGCAAATCATCGACGATGGTCGGCGAAAAGAAGCGGCGATCCAAACGCAATTTGTCCTTCAGACATCGCCAGTCAATGCCCGGAGGTTCCCCGGTTGGGATAACTTCAGCGGGAAGTCTATCCAACGCCGCCTGAAGCGCTGTCGTGGACAATTGATCCGCGCGGAGGGGTTGGGGCTGAACGGCGCCGGTCGTTGTCGCAACCGTCTCACGGGTGGCGACCGCATCCATTGCAACGGCGCCGACGCTACAGCCGGCGCCGATCAACCCTATCCCGATCCACGCCCAACAGAGCGCTCTGCCCGTGATCGTTTTCAGCATTGGCCAACCGACAATTTGTTGAGACCGTTGAAAATCGCTTTGACATTGGCCCGACGCGTATCCGTATCCACGCCGCGACAGAGGACCGACTCGGTCTGGCCCGGCCGGCGGATGCGAATGGTTGTCATGGCCTTGGCCGAAGCGCCTTCGCTGTCCTCATCCAGGGCGATTTGCTCATAATGGGTCAGTTCCAGGGTCTCGCCACATTCCTTGAGGCCATTGACACAGGCGTCAATGGGCCCGTCGCCCACGCCAATGATCTCCTGTTCTTCGCCGTTTTTGACAAAGCGAATTCGGAATTTCTCGACAACACCACTGGCGATCCGCTCAAACTCAATTAACTGGAAGGGCCCCTCGGCCTGCTCCAGATAGGTTTCATAGGTCTTCAGGATCACAGGGACCGGCAGTTCGCCCTGCTCCTCGGACATGGACTTGAGCAGCGGTTGGAGCGTGGTGGCTTCTTCAATCGTCACCGGCCAGCCTGCGGAGGTCAGGATTTCATAAACGGCCGTCTTGCCCGACTGGCTGGTGAAGCCCCAGCGTTCGGCCCCCTCGCGACCGATCAACACAGGGTCAATGGGCCGATAGGCCCCTTTGGACATGTCCTTCGTCTTCGTGGCGCCGTCCTGATGGATACCGCTGCGATGGGCCATGGCGTCCGCGCCGATCAAGGGGGCCTTCTCAAAGATCGGGACATTCGCCATCTCCGACACCTTGATGGCCGTTGGATAGAATTTGGTCATGTCCAGGGGGACCTTCACCCCACAGTTATGCAGCGCCGCGGCCACTTCATAGAGCGACGTGTTGCCGGCCCGTTCGCCCAGTCCGTTCAAACAGACTTCCAGTTGTGTGGCGCCGGCGAAATAACTTTCCACCGTCGTGGCCGTCGCCATCCCCAGGTCATTGTGACAGTGGACTGCCACGGTTACGTGGTCGGGCAGAGCGCGAACCACTTCGCGAACCATTTCGACAAAGGCAAAGGGCCGTGTGCGCTCCACGGTATTCGGCAGATTGATGACCGTGGCGCCAGCGGCGACCACCTTCTGGAATGTGTCGATGACAAAGGACAGATTTTCTGCGCAGTCGCCGAAGTGTTCGGCGCTGAACTGGACCTCACCGCCGCGGGGCTTCATATATTCCCAGGCCAGCGTGACGGCCTCGACGGCGATGCGCGCCACGTCTTCGGGCGGCTTGCGCAGCACATTGGCCATATTGAAGGGACTGGTGGCGATGAACGTGTGAATCCGCTGTTGGGGCGCTTCGGCGATAGCCTCAGCCACTTTGCGGATGTCGCGTTCGACCGCCCGCGCCAGACCCGAGATGACCACGTTGTCCGGCGCGATGGCCGACAAAGCGGCGCAGGCCTCGAAGTCCATATCACTGGCGCCGGAAAAGCCGACCTCGACACCCTGAACCCCGAGTTCGAGCAATCGCTGAAAAACGATCTTCTTCTCCTGTGTGTTCCAGGGCTTGGGAAGCGCCTGGTTGCCGTCCCGCAAGGTAATGTCGTAAAAGAACGGCTTTCGATCGCTCGTTTGCTCCTTCATGGCTCTGCATCCTTTCTCGGGATTCCTGATGGGTCCTTCATGAATTCGGAGCGACTGTCACATGGACGGTTCGCCCATTTGCCTCTGTCGGCGCCCCCACCTTCGGGGCTTGGCGGATGTTTGACTTCTGGGGCGCGGGCCTTATATGGCATCCCCGCCGCGCCCCTGCGTGCTTTGCGTCTTCGCGCCTTGGCGATTCACGCAACCATCTTCTTTTCCTTCTATTCTTCATGGTTCAAAAAAAACTCCCCCCGGTCCAACGGCCGGGGGGAGGGTTCTTACGTCAATTCGCGCCACATTCATTCGCCCTGTCGCCCCCCGGCGTTGGTCAACAAAAGTCCCTTAAGTCGTAGAGACAGGCCACCGAGCGCTTCGATCGTCGAAACGGCTGCGATCATGGAGAATGGTTCGAAAACGGCAATCACGTCATTTGACCTCGTGTCGTTCGATTGGGTAGAGGCTAGGCCCAACGCCCCCCCACAAGTCAACCGCAAAACGCCTGAAAACGCGGCGCGGCTTCTATTCCAATTTCGCCCGCAGGGCCAACGTCGCCGACACCATGTTCTCCAGCGAGGCGATGGTTTCCGGCCAGGCCCGTGTCTTCAGGCCACAGTCGGGATTGACCCACAAGCGTTCTTTCGGAACGTCTTTCAACGCCAGTTGCAACAGTTCCAGCACCTCGTCCTTGCTCGGGACGCGGGGACTGTGAATGTCATAGACACCCGGGCCGATCTCGTTCGGATAGTCGAACTGCCGAAAGGCGTCGAGCAGTTCCATCTTGCTGCGGCTGGACTCAATGCTGATCACGTCGGCGTCCATGTCGGCAATCCATTTAATGATCGCGTTGAACTCACTGTAACACATGTGGGTATGAATTTGTGTGGCGTCTTCGACGCCCGAGGCCGTGAGGCGGAAGCTGTCCACCGCCCAGCGCAGATAGGCCGCATGATCCGCCCGCCGCAGGGGGAGCCCCTCGCGCAAGGCCGCCTCATCAATTTGAATGACGCGAATGCCGGCGGTTTCCAGATCCTGGACTTCGTCGCGGATGGCCAGGGCGATCTGTTGACAGACCTCGGCCCGCGACAAGTCGTCGCGCACAAAACTCCAACACAAAATGGTCACCGGTCCCGTCAGCATCCCTTTCATCGGCTTCTTCGTCAGGGATTGCGCATACCGGCTCCATTCAACCGTCATGGGCCGTGGCCGGCTGACGTCGCCGTAGATGATCGGCGGTTTGACGCACCGGCTGCCGTAACTCTGGACCCAGCCGTTGCGGGTGAAGCAAAAACCGTCCAGCTGCTGCCCGAAGTATTCGACCATGTCATTGCGCTCCGGTTCGCCGTGGACCAGAACGTCCAGCCCCAAAGCCTCCTGCTTGTCCACCACGCTTTGAATCTCGGCCTGGATAAAGGCTTCATAAGCGGCCGGATCCACGTCGCCCTTTTTAGTTTTGAGGCGCATCTGCCGAATCTCGGTCGTCTGTGGAAACGAGCCGATGGTCGTCGTCGGCAGCAGCGGCAGTTTCAGCCAGGCCTTCTGGGCCGCCGCCCGCTGGGGATAGGGCGATTGGCGCGACAACATATCCGGCGTCACGGCGGCGGCCCGCTCACGCACTTCGGGCCGGACGACCTCCGCATGAGCGCGACGGCTGGCGATGGCTGAAGCGTTGGCCTCCATGTCAACGGTCACGTCCCCGCCGGCCAGCCACCGTCCCAATACTGCCACTTCGTCGCATTTTTGAACGGCGAAGGCCATCCAGTTTTTCAGTTCGTCGGCCAGAAGCGTTTCATTCGTCAGATCCACCGGCGAGTGAAGGAGCGAACAGCTCGAACCCACCAATACCCGATCGGCGCCGATTTGATCACGCGCGCGCTCAAGGGCTTTGGCGGCCCGCGCCAGATCGGTCTTCCAGATATTCCGTCCGTCCACCAGTCCCAGGGATACAGTCATCCCGGACGGCGCCTGATTCAAGACAGCGTCCAACTGATCCGGACCGCGGACCAGGTCCACATGGAGGGCATGGGCGCCGGATTCCGTGGCCAGACCCAGGTTCTCATTCAAGGGGCCGAAATACGTGGACAGCATCACTCGCGCCGAACCAGCCGCCTGGGTCAACCGCGGCCAGCAGGTCTCAAAGGCCGCCGTGGCCGCTTCCGAAAGGTCGGTCGCCAGGATAGGCTCATCCACCTGAATCCATTCACACCCCAAGTCCGCCAGTTCGCGGATGACCTCGCAATAAATCGCTGTCAGCGCCTCCAGGCAATCCCATCGGTTCGCACCGTCAAATTCCTTGGCCACCGAGAGGAACGTGACCGGCCCGACCAGGACGGGCTTGGCCTCATATCCAGCGTTGATGGCCTGACGCGTTTCCGTCACCACCTTGGACGATCCGCGGCGCAGGGCCGTCCGGGGGGTGATCTCCGGCACGATATAATGATAATTGGCGTCGAACCACTTCGTCATCTCCATGGCTGAAAGGTTCCGCTTCACATCGCCGCGCGCCATCCGGAAATAGGTGTCCAGATCGACGGATTCGCCATTCCAACCGAACCGTTCGGGCACGGCGCCCACCAGGGCGATCGTATCCAGGATATGATCGTAAAAGGAGAAATCCCCCGTCGTCACCCAAGCGAGTCCGGCCTGCGACTGGGTCCGCCAGTTTTCCATTTTCAACGCGTCGGCCACGGCGGTCAACTCCGTCTCGGAAATCTCGCGGCGCCAATAACTTTCCAGCGCCCGCTTCAATTCCCGGTTCGCGCCAATCCGCGGAAATCCCAACACATGTGTATTCATCAAAAACTCCTTCCCAGAAATGGGGCAAAAGAACATTGCATTCTGATCCGATCGGGCAAAGGAACGCCAGGGAATCCCGAAACGGCCAGAGACGCTACCATACCCCGTTATCGTCGGAGATGGCCAAGAAATATTTCTCCCGAAACCAAAAAATGTTTGCCAACGTGAACTTACACCACCATGCGGCCCCCTTCCGATTCCCATGTATCCAGCGAAAGGGGGCCGATCCGGTCGTTACCGTTGGGGTTTCAAATGATAGGCGCGCCCCTTTTGGGTCGGAAAAGTCAGCTGGTGTTCGCTGGACCAACTGATCTCAACCGGGCGCCCCTCACAGGTGACCGTATAGGGATGATCGGCCCGAATGCGACAGAGTTCCCCCCGCTGAGACAAAATCCGGGCGCCCTGAAGTTGCCCCGCTTCCCATTCCATGACGACTTCGAATCCGCCGCGGGCGCGCAGCCCGGCCACGCGGCCCCGGGGCAGCGCCTGAGGCAGCGCGGGAAGGAAATCGATTTCATCGTTCTGACTTTGGAGCAACATTTCGATCACGCCATTGGCGCCGCCGAAATTGCCGTCAATCTGGAAGGGCGGATGGGTGCCGAACATATTGGGGAGTGTGTTCTTGGCGATTTGCTCCACGAGCATTTTATAGGCATGGTCGCCGTCGAGGAGGCGCGCCCAGAAATTAATCTTCCAGGCCTTCGACCAGCCCGTGCCGCCATCGCCACGATGGGCCAGCGTCACGGCGCAGGCGCGGGCGAGAGTGGGCGTCCGACGCGGTCCGATTTCATTCCCCGGGTGCAGGCCCCACAAGTGGGAAACGTGGCGGTGCTGGTTGTTGGGATCGTCCTTGTCTTCCATCCATTCCTGAAGTTGGCCGTGTTGGCCGACTTGATTGGGGGCGATCTGAGGCAGAAGCGTTTGGAGTTTTTCTCGCAACGCCGCGTCGCGATCCAGAATACGCGAGGCGTCGATCACACTGTGGAACAAGGCGCGAATGATCTGATGGTCCATGGTGGGGCCCATGACCAGGCCGCCCAGTTCGGGAGAGTTGGAGGGACCGCTGACCAGGTATCCGGTTCGGGGATCTTTGACCAGGTAGCCCACAAAAAACTCCGCGACGCCCTTCATGAGGGGATAGGCGCGGCTTTCCAGAAAGTCCCGGTCGCCGCTGAACCGATAGCGTTCCCACAGATGCTGGCACAGCCAGGCGCCGCCCGTGGGCCAGATGCCGTGGTTCGAGTGATTGATGGGCGCCGTGCCGCGCCAGAGGTCTGTGTTGTGATGGAGCACCCAACCGTCGAGACCGTAATGAACCTTCGCGGTCTTCGCGCCCGTTTCGGCCACGTCGTCGAGCATGTCGAACAACGGCTCATGGCATTCGGCCAGGTTGGCCGGCTCCGCGATCCAGTAGTTCATCTCCGTGTTGATATTGACCGTGTATTTGCTGTCCCAGGCCGGATTAATCTGATCGTTCCAGATGCCCTGGAGGTTGGCGGGCTGGGCGCCGGGGCGGCTGCTGGTGATGAGCAGATAGCGGCCATATTGAAGGTACAGGCCCACGAGGGAGGGATCGGGCTGCTGGCCGAAGGTCTTGATGCGGACATTCGTGGGGCGCTTGGCGGCGTCCGTCCGACCCAGGTCAATGGACACGCGGTTGAAGAGGGACTGATGATCGGCAATGTGGGCGCGACGCAGGGCCGGAAAGGCCTTTCCGGCGACGGCCTGCAGATAGGCGGCGCACCGGGCCGCTGGATCGCCCGTCAAGTCATCATAGCGTTTGAAATCCGTGGCCGCAACGAGGATGAACGTAACAGCGTCGGCTTTGTCGATTTCAAATCCTTCCTCCGTCGCGCGAACGGTCCCGCCTTCGGCCTGAATGCGCAATCGGGCCTCGAATCGCATCCGACTGGGTCGCATTCCGCCCAGGCGCTTGTTCTCGTAAGGCTTCAGCTGACCGCTCAGAACGAGGGTCTGGTTGTCCAGGGCGCGGACGTTCACATCCGGATGGGGACTGACGAGTCGGGCCTTGAAGGTCAGGGCGCCCTTGCGGCTGGCGGCCTGATGCACGATCAGCGCCTGATCCGGCGCGCTGATAAACGTCTCGCGCTCGAAGGCGACGCCATCCACCACATATCGCGTCGAGGCGATGGCCGTGTTGAGGTCCAGGGCGCGTTTGTACTCCGACGGCTCGGCATGGCCAGGGAAATCCAGTCGGATATCGGCAAAGGGCTGATAGGCTTCTTGCCGGAGGGGAACGCTCATAAATTCCTTCATGGCCAGATCTTCCGCCTCTTTCTGTTTGCCCTCGAAGAGGAGTTGGCGAATTTGGGGAAGGAATTTGGCAGCGCCGTCATGGGTGTAGTCGGTCGGCTCGCCACGCCAGAGGGTGTCTTCATTGAACTGAATGATCTCCTCGGCCGTCCCGCCATAGACCATGGCCCCCATTCGTCCATTGCCCACCGGCAGGGCCTCGACCCATTCCGAGGCCGGGGCGTCATACCAGAGGATAGAATCCTGCGGGTCAGCGGGGGCGGGTGAAGGGGTAAAAAGCAAAAACGAGAAGAGAGGTGCGGTCCAGAAAAGAAAACGACGCAAACGCATGAGCGAACTCCTTTTTTTTTCGAGTGATGGTGGTTCAGGATATTCGGAAGTTCCGCGAGCGACAAATGCTTTTTCTTTGAATGCGCCACGGCGGGACGAAAGATTCAGGCTGGCGAGACGCCACGAGGTTCTTATCATCATGGATTATATCCAATGATCTGGACATGAGCCACTCAATGAAGAATGGGGTTCCTTTATCTCCGAAGGCCAGCCGCTTCGTTCTTCACCGCTTCCTCCGAAAGAAGTCCTGCATGAGTTGGGCGGCTTCTCGTTCCCGGAAGTTGGGACGGATGGCGATTCGGTGATTCCATTGGGGGTTTTCGAGAACGGCGGCCACCGATTGGACCGCTCCAAATTTCTCGTTCGCCGCGCCGTACACGAGTCGTTCGATCCGGGCGTGGATCAGGGCGCCGGCGCACATGAGACAGGGCTCGACGGTAACGTGGAGTTCACAGCCGTCCAGGCGGTCGCGGCCCAGACGGCGGGCGGCCTCCCGGATGGCGAGAATTTCGGCATGGGCGGTGGGATCGCGCCGGGCGACACATGCGTTGCCGGCTTCGGCCAGAACCTCTTCGCCCCGGACGATAACGGCCCCGATGGGGGCTTCGTCCGCGGCGGCGCCCTGGCGGGCCCGTTCGAAGGCTCGCTCCATCCATCGCCGATCCGAGGGGGTGCGATCGGTCATTTGCAAGCCCGTTGAGCGCATTTCAGCCGCGGCGAATCCCAGGGCTTCGTAGGCACGGCGGAGCGGGTGGTCGGGAGGGATTTCACAGATCAGCGCCGTTTGGTCCCGGTCCAAATCCCGCCGCAAGGCCTCAACAACGGACAATTCCAGGCCCTCGGACCATGGCGACGACGCCGCGGCCTTGGGGCATACAATGCGGGTCAGGCGCAGGACGCCGGGGGGGCCATCGCTCAGTTGCAGGACCGCCACCGGTTGATCCTCCCGCAGGGCGAGACGGAAGCGTCGGGGATCAAAACGCCGGCGGCGAATTTCAATGGCGGTCCCCGATAACGGATTTGAGTCGTTTTTAGCTTGCCGGACCAACAGAGAATCCACAAAATCAAAGTCGGAGCGCAGTGATGGGCGTATCCGAAGGGGTTCGTGTGTTGGCAATGGCGTATTGGGGTT
>JADFCT010000113.1 GCA_017161665.1 Candidatus Sumerlaeota bacterium | reverse complement strand
CGGCACGCCCACCGTGCCCGGCAGCGACGGCCCCGTGACGTCCATCGAAGATGCCCGCAAAGAGGCCTCGAAGATCGGTTATCCGGTCATCATCAAGGCCAGCGCCGGCGGCGGTGGTCGCGGGATGCGCATCGCCCACACGGAAATGAGCCTGACCAACGCCTTCCTCACGGCGCAGGCCGAAGCCGAAAAGGCCTTCGGCAACAGCGAAGTCTATCTGGAAAAATATTTTACCAATCCGCGCCACGTGGAAATTCAGGTTCTGGGCGACGAACATGGCAACGTCATTCACCTGGGGGAACGGGACTGTTCCATCCAGCGGCGTCACCAGAAGCTGGTCGAGGAATCGCCGTCGCCGGCCGTCAGCCCTGAATTGCGCGCCGCCATGGGTGAGGCCGCCGTCAAGGCCGCCAAACACGTCAACTATGTCGGGGCCGGCACGGTGGAGTTTCTCCTGGATCAGGACGGCAAGACCTTCTGTTTCATGGAAATGAATACGCGAATTCAGGTGGAACATCCGGTCACGGAAGTGGTCACGGGTGTGGACTTGATTGTGGAGCAGATTCGCGCCGCCATCGGCCTGGAATTGGAACACAAGCAGGAAGACATCGTCATGGAAGGACACTCCATCGAGTGTCGCATCAATGCCGAGGATCCCGATCGCGACTTCATGCCCAGCCCGGGTAAAATAACCACGTTCCATCAACCCGGTGGTCCGGGCGTGCGCGTGGACAGTCATGTGTATCAGGAATATGTGATTCCGCCGTATTATGATTCCATGATCGCCAAGTTGATCGTCCATGCCGAAGATCGGCAAAAGGCGATTATCCGCATGGATCGGGCGTTGAATGAATTTGTGATCGAAGGGGTCAAAACCACGATCCCCTTTCATCAGCGGGTGCTGCGCAATCCTCATTTTATTAAAGGTGAGTTTGGAACGAGCTTTGTGGACACATATCTCTAAAACATGACGCGACCCCGGTCCCGAATTGTTGCGCCGCCAGGGCCAATCGCGTGATGGGGAGCACACCAGATGAGCAAGGAAATGAAACTGATGTCGAAAAGCGATACGAACGCGGATGCCGACGCCGGCAAAAGCGACGAATTGGACGTTTTGGGGACGATCAAGTGTAACAATTCCGTCTTCAAGGAAATCGCCGGTTATACGGCCATGCAGACTCTGGGAATCGCCGGAGTGGGCGGACGCTACGCGATTGGCGCGACGCTGACCTTCGGCGAAAAAGATCCCGGCGTGGAAGTCATCACCCCCCAGGACGACAAGAAACTGAAGGAAAATGAAATCTCGATCACCCTGGACGTGGAGATTTTCTTTGGCTACAATATCTATGATGTCTGTAGCGACTTGCAGCATAAGATCAAAAACGAGATTCAGAATACAACGAGCTATGTGGTCCGTGAAGTGAATGTCAATGTACAAGGATTAAAACCGCGGGAAGCGGTCGACGCGCCGGGCGAAGTCGACAACGCCTGAGACGTCGATGCGCGGACCAGCGGTTGAAATCATAGGTGACCTAACTTTTTCCGGAGGCGCGTTATGGCGAAGTTGAAGACGTTCGTTCTGTACTTTGTGGCCCTGCCTTACATGTTTTTGTTCGGTCTGGTGTTCCTGGGCAAAGATTGTCCCTACATGCAAGGCAAGATGATTGCGCCGGCCGCCACGACGACCACGAGTGGGACGGTCACCGCGGAAACGCCGGAATGGGTTGAAAAAATCACCCCGTGCGTTGTTCAGGCCCAGATGATCTTTGACACATCGGACCCATCCAATATCTGGCCCCTTTATCTTTACGGCGCCCTGATCGCTCTGCCGCTGTTGGTCTTGTTGTTTGGCTTCCTGAGTCTGTTTAGCGGAAAGCCCGACTTCCATGTGCGCAATGAAGACGGCATGATCTCCGTCACACAGACGGCCATGCGGAAATTTATCCGCTGCATCTGCAGCACGGTGCCGGGCATCGACAGTGTGACGATTGATATTGAAAACGTGCGGAATCAACTGGTGGCCAAACTGTCGGTCTGTGTGGCGACGCCCGACGCGTGGTTGGCGGTGCGCCCCGAACTGCTGGAACGGGTGCCCGAGGCCATCAAACAAGTAATGGGCCCGGACACGATCAAGTCGCTGGAAGTGGTCTGCGCCGACATGCGCTCGGATAAGCTGTCAACCAATCAGGAATATCCGACGCTGCTGGCTCTGCCAGAAAAAGAAGCGCCAGCGGACGAACCGATCGCCCCGAAGGCGCCGTTTTCGGAAATCTCCGCTGAAGCCGAAGACGCGGAACTGGATGCGGAATCGGATTCGAGCCAGAAACTGTAGCGGATTGGGCCAAACGCAAGGGGAACCACCGCACACGAACGGATACGCCGGCAGCCATTCGCCTTGAAAAAGGGCGAATGGCTGTGGCGATTTTTTTAGTGACGCAGACCGGCGTTCCGGTTTCGGGAATGACGCAGGAAGGACAAAGAAACAATCATGAGCGATTCAAAAAGCAAAACCACCGCAACCAAATCCCTCACGGAATTTGAGGCGGGCGAACAGGTCCGCCACGCCAAGTGGGGCGTGGGGACCATCATTTACAAGCAGGGATCGGGTGAACAGCAAAAACTGTTGATCCTTTTCCCCGAAGAAGGTCAGAAAAAGGTCTTGGCCTCCCATGCCAAATTGAAAAAGGTGACCTGATGAGCGACACGGCCCCCCAGGATCCGCATATCGGACCGGATGACGTGCGCCATGTGGCCCTCTTGTCACGGCTGGAGTTTAATGACGGGGAAGTGACCCGGTTCACCCGCGAACTCAACGACATCCTCGCTTACGTCGATCAACTCCAGGAACTCAATACGGAGGGCGTCGAACCGACCTCGCACGCCATCAAGCAGGTCAATGTGTTTCGTCCCGATACGCCCGGAATATCGTTGACCAATGACGAGGCGTTGGCGAACGCCCCGGATTCTGAGTCCGGCTGTTTCAAGACGCCCCCGATTATTCAGGGATGAGCGCCGCGGTTTTCTGCCCCTCCACCGAGTCTCCCAAACAAACAATATCGGGTTTCCCAGGACGATTCATTTCGCGCGGCGAATGAGGACGATGATCAAGGAAGCGGTATAGAGCGCGCGAGCGCGCGGGGGACACGGTCTCCCGGTCAGCCGTTCGCTTCTCCGTTCCCGTTTTTTCGCGAAGCGAACGCCCCATTCAGATTTTCGAAAAGGAAAAGCCTTCCGTGAGTGTTTGTGATAAATCCGCCCTTGAAATCAGTGAAATGCTGGCAGCGGGCCAGATCTCCAGCGTCGAAGTGACGCAGGCCTACCTGGACCGGATCGCGACGGTCGATCCCGGCATTCACGCCTATTTACACATCTGTCCTGAAACGGCCCTGACCCAGGCGCGCCAGGCCGACGAACGCCGCGCCCAGGGCGACGGCGTCACAGCCGTCACCGGCGTCCCCATTGCCTTGAAAGACAATATCTGCGCCCGGGGCCTGCGGACCACCTGCGCCTCACGGATGCTGGAAAACTTCCGCCCCCCCTACGACGCCACCGTCACGGCCCGACTCCGGAACGCGGGCGCCGTGATCCTGGGCAAGACGAACCTGGATGAGTTCGCCATGGGCTCGTCAACGGAAAATTCCGGCTTTGGGCCGACCCTCAACCCATGGGATACAGAACGCATCCCCGGCGGCTCCAGTGGGGGATCGGGCGCGGCCGTGGCCGCCGCGCTGGCGCCCTGGGCGCTGGGATCGGATACGGGCGGCTCCATCCGCCAGCCGGCGGCGCATTGTGGCGTCGTAGGGCTCAAGCCCACCTATGGGCGCGTGTCCCGCTATGGGCTGGTGGCCTATGGCTCCTCGCTCGATCAGATCGGCCCCATGACCATTGATGTGAAGGACGCGGCCCTGTTGCTGAATGTCATCGCCGGCCACGATCCCATGGATTCCACATCCCATGACGTGCCGACGCCGGATTTTCTGGAGGGCATCGATGGCGGCGTGGCGGGGATGCGAATCGGAATGCCCAAAGAATACTTTACCGAGGGCATGGACCCGGAAGTGGAACAAACCGTCCATGCCGCCATTGCGGCTCTGAAAAATCTGGGCGCCGAAGTCCATGAAATCTCTCTGCCCCACACCCGATACGCTATCGCGGCGTACTATGTGTCCGCCACCGCCGAGGCCTCCTCGAACCTGGCCCGCTATGACGGCGTGCAATATGGTGAACGAGAGCCGGATTGCAAAAATATCATCGAGATGTACACCAAAACACGCGCGCGGTTCGGCGACGAAGTGAAACGCCGGATCATGCTGGGGACCTATGCCCTGTCCGCCGGTTTTTATGACGCCTATTATCTGAAGTCCCTCAAAGTGCGTACGTTGATTCAAAAGGATTTCCTGAACGCTTTCGAATCCGTGGATCTGATCGCGGCGCCGGTCACCCCCACGCCCGCCTTCCGGCTGGGCGAGAACACGGATGATCCGCTGTCCATGTACCTGGCCGACGTGTTCACGGTTTCCCTGAATCTGGCCGGCTATGCCGGCGTGTCCGTGCCGTGCGGTTTCTCGTCGAACCATCTGCCGATTGGCCTGCAATTGATTTCGCCGGCCTTTGAGGAAGCCCGCCTCTTGAGGGCCGCCTACGCCTATGAGGCCACGGCGGGATTCAAAGGCCTCCGCCCCGTTCGCTGAGCGGTATGACCGGGAGAATGCGCGGGATTCGCGTTGCAGCCTGTTATTGTTTTCAATAAGATGTCGTTTTCAAATAATGGGGATAGACCAACCCAACCCACCCTTTAAAGGAGAACTGCTTTATGTCATTCCATCTGAGTCACAGCATCCGCAAGGCCGCCACACTGGGGCTGGCCGCCGCCGCGGCGTTCATCGTTTCGTGCGCCACGACCGGCGCCCCTCTCTTCACCCCCGACCTGTCCAACGCGGACTATCCCGAAGGCGTTTGGACCATCGACGAAAATGGCGTCATGACCGCCAGCGAAGACCAGGCCATCTGGACCCAGCGCGATTATGAAAACTTCATTCTCGATCTGGAATTCAAAACCGCCGAGGGCACAAACAGCGGCGTCGTCGTCTATTGCACGGACACCCAGAATTGGATCCCCAATTCCGTTGAAATCCAGATCGCCGACGATTTCGCGGAAGAATGGTCTTCCAAGGACCGGACCTGGCAGTGCGCGGCTATCTTTGGTCACCTGGCCGCCAAGAAATCCAACGTCAAAAAGCCGGGCGAATGGAACACCATGCGCGTCAAGTGCGTGGGGCAGCAAATCGACGTGACCCTCAATGGCGAACTCGTGACGGAAATGGACATGAGCCTGTGGACTTCGGGCAAGACCAATCCCGACGGTTCGGAAATCCCCTCCTGGCTTCCCAAGCCCTTCGCTGAAATTCCCACCAAGGGGAAGATCGGCCTCCAGGGCAAGCACGCCGGCGCCCCCATCTATTTCCGGAACGTGACCATTACGGAATTGGATCAATAAGGCTCCGCTTGCGGAATAACTGAAGCGCCCCGGGACTGGACAGCCATCCCGGGGCGCTTGGCGTTTTGCATCGTTTTTATTCGACTTGCTGGAAGTTCTGTGGCTTATTCTGCCGGGCAACAGGACGGGAGAAGCGAAATCGCCGAAATGGTGAAGGGCGGCTCCACGGTCTTGTTGACCAGCAGATCGCTTTCCCACGGCCAGTCCATGTTGACCACAATCAATTCGTTCCCGCGGATCAGCACTTCACAGGGTTGATCCAGCGAACCGTCGGCCCCGTCCGTGTCGCCGTTGGCGTGGAGGGTCGTCACGTTCCCATCCATATCGACGACCTGCACGGCGTTGTTGAGCATATCGGCCACGTAGATTTTATTGTCGGCTTCGTTCCAGACGATGCCGTCGCAACTCGCCATTTTTTCAGGATCCTGGGCAAAGAGAACCGGCTCCGAAGGATTGCCTTCGGCGTCGAAGGTGGTCTTCATGATGATCCCGTCTTCGAAGATGCCACAATACAGCGAGCCCTCGGCGTCGATACAGAGTCCGTCGGCGCCAAAACCGACGCGTCCGCTCGTCGTATAGAGGGCGATGAAATGCGGATCGGGGGCGTTCGAGTCCCAAGGGGCCAGGTTCACGGGGCCGGCATTCATTTCATCCAGCGTCAAAGCGACCACGCCGCTGACCATTGACGCCGGCTCGTCGGTTGTGGCGGGGGTATAGTCCAGGATTGTCTCCGAGACAAAGAGCGTGTCGCCTTTCCAGACGACGGCGTTGGACACCGTAAAGCCCGTGGCGACGACGGTGGTGGAGACAGGTTTTCCGTTCTCCATGTTGATGCGCAGGACCCGTGATTTGCGATTCGCGTCGTATGGCTGTTGGTTATCGGCCAGGTACAGATGCCCATCGGGGCCGAACGCGCAGTCCATGGGACCGACTTTGCCGGTCTCGGGATGGAGATCTTCCGGTTTAAAGCGGTACCATTCCGTCAGTTGATTGTCCTTGTCGATCATGACCATGACGGCCGGCGGCGTCGTGGTCAAAACGCCTTGCTCGAAGAGGGTCGGGTTGTTGAAGTTCGGAATGGACTGAATGATGTTTCCGTCCGCGTCGAGTGTGCAGCCATCGGGCGTGTTATACTCAATGGGCAGTTCGACGATCAGACGGGGCGCGCTGGGATTGAGGGATACGGTGGGCGGCTCCTTTTCCGAAGCGTCCTTTTGCCCACACCCCGTCAAGGCGATCGATGCGGCGCAAAAGAGTGTATAGATCGTTGGATGTTTCATTCAATTCTCTCCCTTAAAATGGACTTTACTTGAGACACGCGCTGACGAGGATAACCACATTTCCAGGAAAGTACAAGCCCACATCATGAAATAGCCGGCAAATAATCCTTGCCTGGTCGATTATCCCATCCAAGCCCTTTCCGTCTCTTCGAAAACTCCGACACGGCGCCCACAGCCACAGGGCAAGGGCGACCAAGATCACATCCTCCTTTCAAAAAGCCCATAGATCGGATCGGAGATTGCCTTCATTCCCTGCGCCCCTACTCCAGGGTCGGATAGGCGATTTCCCCTCGCAGTTGGGCCTCGCCGCCCTCTTTTTCATAGACACCATAGAAGATGGAGACCGAATCGAGCCACAGAGCGATGCGGCGCAGGTCTTCTTCGGACAGTTTCAGGCCGTGATGGTCTTGGGCCAGCATGGGGTAGAGTTTTGAGGCTTTGGCGCCGAATTGTCCGGGCGTGGTGCGCAGACGGTCGCCATATTGCCAGAAGCCATATTGCGGGGCCAGGGAATGGTAGGAGGCGAACCATTTGTTGTTTCCCTGCGCGATGACTTCCCGGTCCAGCCGGGGGGCCTTGTCGGCATTTGCCTCATGACAGGAAAGACAGTTGCGCTCCAGAATCGGCTGGATCAGGCGGGGATAGCTGAAGGGATTTGTCCCGTCCACGTCGGGCGTGGGGACGGATGGGGGGCGTTGAAAGGCCAAGGGAGTGGCAGACAAACTGGACGGCGCCGAATTGCGCGGCTCATGGCACCCCTGACAGGTCAGGTGTTCGCCGGGCTGAGCATAGGTGGCCGATCGCATGGACTGAACGGCCAGCCCCTTCTCATCCAGGGCTTGAAAGAACACTTCCTTTTTCGCCGGCACGGTAAAATAGGCGCTGCCGTCTTCCTCGACCGGTACGGTTCCGAGGACGTAGCGGGCGAGAATCACGGAATCAGAGCCTTCGAGGCCCGGCAGACGCATTCCGATTTCGTGGGGTGGGGCGCCGGACGGGACGGTCATGGGGAGGATTTGATAAATGCGCAGGGCCTTGATGGTCGTTTCTT
The DNA here is from genome assembly GCA_017161665.1 of Candidatus Sumerlaeota bacterium. Classification (GTDB taxonomy): domain Bacteria; phylum Sumerlaeota; class Sumerlaeia; order JADFCT01; family JADFCT01; genus JADFCT01. The sequence goes on along the minus strand of JADFCT010000113.1, from coordinate 2,026 downwards.
CCGGCCAGGCCTTCAGGCTGTTATAGACATTAACGACGGCCATGGTGGCTTCGGCGCCCTCGACGGCGCGCGTGGGATTTTCCGGAGTCAATCGGGGAACGGGTCGGGGACGGAAGGGCATGGGGCTCAGGCACGCAATGGTCGGATCGCGGTAGATCAACTCCTTGTTGCCGAAGGCGTCGAGCAGGTAGATGCCATAGTCCCCGCGGTCGAATTTTCGGCCCTGGCTGCCTTGATTGCTTTTCATATTTGGGTCATAGACACACAAATAATAGTTTTCGCTCAGGGGCCAGGGCGTGCCATAGACCTGCGCGCCGCCTTGCGTTTCGGGAAAATCGACCTCCGGCGTCAGCCTTCGGGCGGGTCCCATGGCGTCGTCGTCCTCTTCACGGGGATCAAAGACGACGAGGGAGCCGAAGGCCTGTCCGTGATGGGGGGCGCCGGTGGCGACAAAACGGTGCGAAGCGGGGATGGCTCGAACGTCGAGTTCCATATCCGCGCGTGTTTCGCGGGGGGCGAAGTTGCCATGGACACCGCGGGAGTCGCGTCCGTCCACCGTGGTGATCCAGGGCTGATGGGCCACGCAGCCATGGCGGTCCACATAGTCCCAGCGTGTGTAGATGATCCGACCATCGTGGGTGACGCTCGGATGCCATTCGTTCGTTTCATGGGGGCTGAGGCAATTGATGTCCGATCCATCGGGCGCCATGTCGTACAATGTATAGGTCGGACAGACGCGGCCACAGCGCAGGTAGCCGCCGCGCCGCTCAGAAATAAAGACAACCCGACCATTGGGCAGCCAGGCGGGATCGAAATCGTTCCAGGTTCCATCGGTCAACTGGCGCAGATTCGAGCCGTCGGCATTGACCGAAAAGAGATGATAGCAGCGCCCAGGATGCCAATGCCCTTTCGAAGGATCGGTATGATAGCGATGTTCCGTATCGCCCTCACACTCCACATAGGCGAACAAGAGCGTCTGGCCGTCATACGACAAATCCGGGGACAGGAAGGAGCCGCCGGCCAGGCTTTGGCCCTTGAGGCGACCACTTTCGACGACGGCGCCCTCCAGCAGATCGCGAAGCCGTGGCTGAGGGCCGAAGGGATCACTCAGGACATGGATGCTGCCGCCGGGTGGCGTGTTGATACCGTAGTATTGATCGCACATGTGGCTGAAGCGCGAGCGGTGGCGGGTGATGAACAGGAGTTCGTCAAAATCCAGCAGGGGATTGGAAAAGGCGATCTGCCGGCGCAGGGCGCAGGCGGCCCGAAACCGTTCCCGGCGCCCATCGGTGTTGTCAGTGGGAGTGGTCCCGGCTTCGGCCACCATCGCATCCAGCGCCTTTCGGTATGCCGATCGATCGGTTTCGGGATCGCGGGCTTCCAAATCCCGGAGCAATGCGTCGGTCCGGCGGACCACCACATCCAGGGGATCCCGATCCGATGGGGCGATCAGGGCCACGGGATTGAAAACCTGTTCCCGGAAGCCGGCCATATGCTCGCGCCGCTGGATATCCGCGGTCAGCGTTTCAAACTGTTGATCCCATTCGGCTATCAAATCCACTGACGCCGGAGTTCCTGTGTTGTTTTCGGCCGTCGTCGTTCCGGTGAGTAACGCGACAACCATGATCCAACCAAAGCCCATCATCCATCTGTTCATCAGACATCTACCTTCTTAAAAAGTCAGGGTTTTTCTCCAGCGGAAGTCTGAAGACTTCCGCTGAAGAAAAACCCATTATGGCCGATTGGCCGGGGGGGTCAAGGCTCAAGAAAGATGAGCCTTTGACTTTCGGACGAGCCGTCAGGGATAGATCGGCAGGACCGGTTCATGCCCCAAAGACCAGTAGAAAATGGCCAGCGCGTCGAGATTGTTGATGTATCCGTCGGCGAAGGCGTCGGCGCGCTCCACCCAGCCGAAGGCGTCGATAAGGCCCAATGACCAGGCGTGCAGAATGATGGCATCGACGTTATTGCATACGCCGTCGCCATTCACATCACCCAACACCGGCTGGTCCATCGGATCGGTGGG